>DATEOL010000257.1:0-7828 GCA_035274025.1 Gemmatimonadales bacterium
AACCAGGTCTTGTGATTGATCCTCGCGTCCGCGAGGAAGCGGCGCAGCTCGATGCTGTTGCCGGTCAGGATCAGCCGGGGCTGGTTCTCGTTCGGGTCGCGCGGATCCTCGATGACGGCCGGCGTCGCTGAGGAGTGCAGCTGGAGCCACCGACGGACCGAGTCGGCGGGGAGCTGCCAGCCCCAGAGGCTGTCCTCTTTGACCCTGAGGTAGACCTGGAAGTGCTCCGCCCAGCCCGGCACCCGGATGTCCATGAGCAGGTCGTCGCCGAGTCCGAGGGTCGCCGCGGTCATGGTCAGGTAGGGGGATCCCCGCCCGAAGTCGGCATCCTTGGCAAAAATGCGCACCGAATAGAGACCCCGCCCACCCGTCTGGGTGATGAAGGCCGAGTCGCCGTCGGCAGTGGCCCAGGTCCCGGCCAGCCCGGGATCCATCTTGAGGCCCATGCCCGAGGTGGCCGACTCGCGGGTCCAGACCACGCAGGCGGACAGCAGGAGACAGAACAGGGGGGTGCGACGCATGGAGGTGGACATGCTCCGGACAATTTGGGGAGAAGAAAAGGATATTCCCCCGACGACCGACCTCGCTAGAATGGGGCCTTCACAAGGAGCGTCGATGCCGGATCCCGAGCTCACACTCGATCCCACCGACTGGAGCGCGATCCGCGCCCTCGGTCACCGGATGATCGACGACATGTTCGACCATCTCGGCGGCATCCGGGAGCAGCCGGCATGGCGGGAAATGCCCCCCGAAGTGAAGCAGTCGTTCAGGGGGCCGGTGCCTTTTGAAGGCAGGGGACTGGGAGAGGCATACGCCGGCTTCCAGGAGCGCGTGCTGCCGTACACCGCGGGGAATGTGCACCCGCGATTCTGGGGCTGGGTGATGGGCTCGGGCTCTGCCGAGGGGATGCTGGCGGAGCTGCTCGCGGCCGGTCTCAACATCAATTGCGGTGGCTTCGACAATCCGCCGACCCATGTCGAGCTGCAGGTGCTCGACTGGTGCCGCGGCCTCTTTGGATTCCCGGCCGACTCCGGTGCCGCCATCGTGAGCGGCGGATCGATGGCGAACTTCGTGGCACTCGCGGTGGCACGCGACGCGACTGCCGGCTCCGCCGCGGAGCAGGGCCTCCGAAACCTCGACGCACCGCTCGCCTTCTATTGCTCGGACCAGACTCACAATTCGGTGTCGAAGGCGCTCCGTCTTCTCGGCCTCGGCCGCGAGGCGCTGCGAAGCGTCCCGACCACCGCAGCGTACGAGATCGACCTTGCCGCGCTCGACCGGATGATCGCGGAAGACCGGGCGCGTGGCGTGCGTCCGGCCTGTGTCATCGGCAACGCGGGAACGGTGAACGCCGGCGCGACCGATGATCTCGAGGCGCTGGCCGCGGTCGCGACGCGGGAAGGAATGTGGTTCCACGTCGACGGGGCCTTCGGTGCGATCGCGATGCTCTCGCCCGCGCTCCGGAAGATCGTGAAGGGGATCGAGCGCGCGGACTCGCTGGCATTCGACTTCCACAAGTGGTTGCACGTGCAGTACGACGCGGGATGCGTCCTGGTCCGCAGCGCCGAGGCGCACAAGAAGCCGTTCACCGAGCCGGCCAGCTATCTCAAGTGGATGGACCGTGGATATGCGGCGGGGCCGGGTCAGTTCCGCGACTATGCGCCCGAGCTGTCGCGCCAGTTCAAGGCGCTCAAGATCTGGATCGCGTTCCAGTCCCACGGCGTGGACGTGTACCGACGGCTGGCGGAACAGAACGTGGCGCAGGCGAAGTACCTGACCGGGCTGGTCGAGTCGAACGCAAACCTCGAGCTCCTCGCGCCGACGGCGCTCAACGTCGTCAACTTCAGGTACCGCCGGGACGGACTCACCGGGGAACAGCTCGATGCGGTGAACCAGGAGGTCCTGATGCGGCTCCAGGAAGAGGGGCTGGCAGTGCCTTCCGGGACGATGCTCCGCGGAAAGTTCGCCATCCGCTGCGCGATCACGAACCACCGGAGCCGCCGGGAGGATTTTGACGCGCTGGTTGGCGCGGTGGTGAGGCTGGGCGTCGACGCAGGGACCTGAGGCCGTGCCATGTAAGGGTCGGGCAATGCCCGGCCCGGGGCCTCCGAGGTAACGATTCCGCAAAGGGCCGTATCGGTTCGACGATTACGCGTCACCGACGGCCCCGTTTCAGTACTTTTTGGCTCCATGCGCCTCCCCCTTGCAACGATCGCGCTGGTTGCCATGGCCGCCCGTCCGGCGGCCCGGCTGGATGCTCAGCAGGATACCACGGTCAAATGGTACGACCGTTTCCGGTTCGAAGGTGACATGCGGGTCCGCTTCGAGAGCATCGGGGTGGAAGAAAATCCCAACCGGGGCCGCATCCGGATCCGGATGCGCACCGGCTTCACCGTGCCGGTCTCGAAGACCGTGACCGCGGGGTTCCGGGTCGCCACAGCCGAGGTGGGAAGCGTCACCTCCACCAACATCACCCTGACCGGCGCGTTCACGCTCAAGAACTTCGGCGTAGAGCGTGCATACATCACCTGGATCCCGTCGAATCGAGTGACGGTCACGGCGGGCAAGTTCGGGTTGCCGCTGATCCGTCCGACCGGCCTCATCCGCTCCGAGCTGGTCTTCGACGAGGATGTGGCGCCCGAGGGATTCCACGAACAGTTCAACATCGTGCTCAACAAGGAAGGCGTGCTTCGTCGCCTCGCGATCCTCGGCGAGCAGTGGACCACGCTCGAGGTGAGTGACGGACCCGACACCTGGATGCTGGGCGGCCAGGCCATTGCCGATTTGACCTTTTCGCCGCGCGTAAGCGCCACGATTGGGAGCGGGTACTTCGGCTACGTCCACGGCAAGACTCTGGCGACCGCACGCAACTCGAATCCCGCGCTGCTGGTGAGCAACAGCGTCGTGCTCCGGGACGGCACGGTCCTCGAGGGTGGAAAGGCCCTCGCCCCGCCGGCCAGCAATCCGTTCGCCGGTTTCGTGAACGACTTCGAGATCCTGAGCGGGACGGCCGGCATCGTGGTCGACAAGGCGTTCGGCAGCCGGCCGCTACAGCTCTACGCCGACTTCGCGCAGAACCTCGGCGCCGAGAGCGAAAACACCGCGTACTGGCTTTCGGCATCAGCAGGCGTGCTCCGGAAGCGCGGAGACTGGGCCGCGTCCGTGATCTATGCCCGGGTTCCCACCGAAGCCGTCCTTTCGATCTACAACTACTCCGATCTCGGGCTGGGCGGGACCAACAACAAGGGCCCGATCTTCCAGGTCCAGTACCGGCCGGGGAAGGACTTCACGCTCTCGCTCCGGCACCACATCATGTCGGCGGTCAACGAGGCGACCGGGGCATCGGCGCACTCGATCCACCGGTTGATGCTCGACGCGGGAGTGGCATTCTGAGGTAGAAGGCTAGATTCTCCTGCATGGCTGACGTTTCGGACAAATCCCGTGGCATCGCCTTCATCCTGGCGATCGTGCTCGGCGTGTTCGGCGCCCATCGGTTCTACGTGGGGAAGATCGGTACCGGCATCCTCATGCTGTGCACGGTGGGCGGGCTCGGCATCTGGTACCTGTATGACGTGATCATGGTCGCCGCCGGCTCCTTTCGCGATGCCGACGACCGCCGCGTTCTCCGCTGGGATCCCGAGAGCGGTGAGGAAATGCACTCCGAGCTCAGCGCCGAGGTGATCGAGGAGCTGGAGGCGCTTCGGAAGGAGGTCGCCGAGCTCTCCGAGCGGGTCGACTTCACCGAACGACTGCTGCAGCGCCAAACTTCCGAGAGCCCCCCGACGTAAGACGAACAACCGTGAGCCGTGAGCCGTAAGCCGTGAGCCGTCTCGCTCTTCTTGCAGCGGTTGGTTTTGCTTCCTCGCTGTCGGGCCAAACCGTTCCCGCCCCCGTCCGTCCCCGACCGTATCCCGTCTTTGAGAGCAGGCCGTTCACCCGCGCGGTCGAGCAGGAGACCCGCACCCGGACCGGTCGTCCGGGGCCCAGGTACTGGCAGCAGTTCGCCGACTACAAGCTGCAGGCGACGCTCGATCCGGCGACGAAGAAGCTGAGCGGCCAGGCTACGGTCACCTATTACAATCGCTCTCCTGACACGCTGCGCGTCGTGGTTTTCCATCTCTACCAGGATCTCTTCGCCCCCAACGGGATCCGGAATGAGACGGTGCCGATCACGGGCGGGATGCAGCTCACCAAAGTCGTGGCCCAGGGACGCCCCCTCGCCGAGGCGACTGAGGATTCCTCGGCCTCGTACCAGCGTTTCGCGACGGTGATGTACATCCGGCTCCCCCAGCCGCTCCTTCCGGGTGCATCCGCGCCGTTCGAGTTCGCCTGGAGCTTCACGGTCACCCCCGATGGAGCGCCCCGCGGCGGTACCGACGGCGAGGTCTTCTTCCTGTCGTACTGGTATCCGCAGGTCGCGGTCTATGACGACGTGAACCGGTGGCAGGACGATCCGTACAAGGGCACGGCCGAGTTCTACATGGGCTACGCGAATTATGACGTGGCCCTCACGGTTCCGGAGGGATGGCTCATCGGCGCGACCGGGGCCCTGCAGAACGCCGACCAGGTGCTGTCGTCCGCGACCCGTGACCATCTCGCGCGCGCCGCAGTGACCCGTGAAACGGTGCACATCGTGACGGACGCGGACCGGGGGGCGGGCAAGGCCACCGCGCGCGGAACCAATGGGCAGCTCACCTGGCGCTATCGCGCCGAGAACGTGCGCGACTTCGCCTTCGGCCTGTCCGACCAGTACCTCTGGGACGCGACCACTGCGACGGTCGGCGATCTCGACAGCGACACCAGGCCCGATCGCACCCTGATCCACACCCTCTATCGGCCGTCACGCCGGCAGTGGGCGTGGGACCAGTCGGCGCGGTATGCCCAGCACAGCATCGAGTTCCTGTCGAGTTATCTCTGGCCCTATCCGTATCCGCACGCGACGGCGGTCGATGGCGTCACGTCGTGCGCGGGGATGGAATACCCGATGATCACCTGCATCGGGGGACCGCGCGACACGCTGGCGCTCTACTCCGTCATCGTGCACGAGCTCGGCCACATGTGGTTCCCGATGCAGGTGGGCTCGGACGAGAAACGCTTCGCCTGGCAGGATGAGGGCCTCACCCGGTTCAACCAGGCGCAGGGGATGCAGCAGTTCTTCAAGGGACTGGACCGGGAAGGCCAGGCGCGGGACAACTACCAGCGGCTGGCGCGCGCGGGCGGCGAAGTCGAGCTGATGCGCCACGGCGACCTGTACCCGTATGACACGCCGGCGTACTCGATTGCTTCCTACGACAAGATGGCGACCAACATGGTCGCGCTGCGGGGACTGGTGGGCGACCGCCGTTTTCGGGAGGCCTATCGCGAGTACGGCAAGCGCTGGCTCAACAAGCACCCGACGCCGTGGGACTTCTGGAATACCTTCAATGAGGCACTGGGACAGAACCTCAACTGGTTCTGGCGCACCTGGTGGTTCGAGACCTGGACCCTCGACCACGCCGTGGGTGAGGTGAAGGTTGCCGGCGACTCGACTTCCATTACGATAGACGACCTGGGCCTCGCCCCGATGCCGGCGCGGATCGCGGTGCGCCGCGCCGA
The DNA here is from genome assembly GCA_035274025.1 of Gemmatimonadales bacterium. Taxonomy (GTDB): domain Bacteria; phylum Gemmatimonadota; class Gemmatimonadetes; order Gemmatimonadales; family GWC2-71-9; genus SZUA-320. Next base: position 5,596 of record DATEOL010000257.1, read on the forward strand.
CGGCAGCACACAACGCCTGGAGATCCCGGTGACCACGTGGCTCTTCGGCGAAAAGAGCTGGACGTTCAAGGTGCGGTCGCAGCCGGGGATCACGAGCATCGAGATCGACCCGGAGAAGCTGTTCCCGGACATGAACCGGGCGAACAACGTGTGGAGAAACGTGCCGCGATAGGTTTGTTCGTCACATCGTCTCATCGTCTCATCGTCACAAGGGTTTCACAATGCGCCGTGCCACTTTCACCCTTCTTTCGTTCTGCACCGTGGCCCCTCTCGCCGCCCAGCAAGCCGCTGACCAGAAAGCCGTCCTCGGCGCCATCGAGACGCTCTTCAATGCGCTCAAGGCCGATGATACCGCCGGGATGCGCGCGGTGATGCATCCGCAGGGTCGCATCATCCAGACCGGCACCCGCGACGGCGCGCCGTTTGCGCGGGTGAACCCGCTCAACGACTTCCTCACTTCGATCGGCAACGCCAAGGGAAAGGGGCTCGAAGAGCGGATCTACAATCCTGAGATCCGCATCGACGACAACCTCGCGGTCGCGTGGGTCTACTATGACTTTCGCGTCGGCGGGCAGATCTCGCATTGTGGCGTGGACGCCTACCACCTTGTCCGCACCGCCGACGGCTGGAGGATTCTCGAGATCGTGGATACTCAGCGCCGGGAAGGGTGCGACCAGATCGGAAGCCGTAAGCCGTAAGCCGTGAGCCGTGAGCCGTGAGCCGTAAGCCGTGAGCCGGGAGCGGGGAGCGGGGAGCGGGGAGCAGGAAGCGGTGAGCGGGGAGCGGGAACGGTGTCATCCTGAGCATCGCGAAGCGATGCGAAGGATCTTCCACGGAACTCGGGTACCTCATCGGAGCAGCGTTGTAGCTCAGAGATCCAAGAAGATCCCTCGCTCCTTGCCCCCGCTCCCCGCTTCCGAAACCAAGTTCCCTCCAGCGGCGAAGTGAGTGATAGACCCGAATGAACCGCACTCTCGCATCGCTCGTGATGCTGGCGGCCGTTCTGCCCGCCAGCCTGCCCGTCGCCGTCGCCCAGACGCCGGCCACGGCGTCGGCACCCATCGACGTCCGGGTCCAGGCCAAGCTCGATTCCGCCTGGAAACAGGGAAAGTTTCCCGGCGCCACACTCGGTATCGCGTTCGCGGACGGCAATACGCTCGGGCTGGCGGTCGGAATGGCCGACACCACGAAGCACGAAGCAATGAAGCCGACGTCGCTGATGCCACAGGGGAGCGTGGGCAAGACCTACGTCGCGGCGGTTGCCCTCCAGCTCGTCGACGAAGGCAGGCTGGCGCTCGACGCGCCGGTCTCGCGCTACCTCGGCAAGGAGCCGTGGTATCACCGTCTCCCCAACGCGGAGACGATGACGGTCCGGCAGATCATGAGTCACACCAGCGGCCTGGTGCGCTACGAATTCGACGAGCGTTTCATTGCCGACCTGCTCAAGGACCCCTACAAGATCTGGACGGTCGAGGAGCAGCTCGCCTACCTGTTCGATCAGCCGGCGCCGTTCGCCGCGGGTCAGGGATGGGATTACTCCGACACCAACTATCTCGTGCTCGGTCTCATCATCGAAAAGCTCACCGGCCGGAAGCTCAATGATGAGATCCAGCGCCGGGTGATCCGCCCCGCCGGGTTGCGGGAGACGATTCCCAACGACAAGCCCGAGCTGCCCGTGGTGCAAGGGTACGCCGGCGCCGACAATCCGTTCGGCGGCGACGTGATGATCGTGAATGGTCGCATGACGATGGACCCCGCCTTCGAGGGCGCCGGCGGCGGATGGTCATCGAGCGCGAGCGACCTCGCGCGCTGGGCCAAGAAGCTCTATGAGGGGAGCATCGTGCCCGCCGCGCGAATCGCCGAGGCCGTGCAGGGGGTTCCGGCCCGGCTCGGGCCCGAGGTGCGCTACGGACTCGGGGTCATCATCTGGCCCTCGCCGAAGGGACCGATCTGGGGGCACAGCGGCTACTTCCCCGGCTACATCACCGAGATGCGCTACTACCCCGACGCAAAGATCGCCATCGCCCTGCAGATGAACACCAGCGTGCCGCGGGCCTTCGGCCGCGCGCCGGGCGGATTCCTCAACGAGATCGCGGAGATGGTGAGGAGCACGCGGTGATCCTCTCCACCGAGCGCCTCGAGCTGGTGCGCGCGACGCCGGAGCGGCTCCGCGCCGACCTGGCCGGCCCTGCGGCGCTCGCGGTGGTGCTCGCGGCGACGGTCCCGGACAACT
>DATEOL010000258.1:0-7967 GCA_035274025.1 Gemmatimonadales bacterium
AATCGAGCTTCCAGGACCGCTCGGTGAAGTTCGTGCCGTACGACCTTCGCCAGACCATGCTCGGACAGGCCCCCGAGACCATGCGGCTCTTCCTGCTCGCGGTGGGCCTCGTGCTGCTCATCGCGGTGGCGAACGTCGCGAGTCTCGCGTTGGTGCGGGCCACGGCGAGGACACGCGAGACGTCCCTTCGCACCGCCCTGGGCGCGTCGCGCGGCCGCATCGCGCGGCTGCTCATCACCGAGGGAGTCATCCTCGCCGGTGTTGGAGCCGCCGCCGGCCTGGTGCTGGCGAATTTCCTGCTCAAGGGCGTCGCGGTGTTCGGCCTCGCCGTTCCGCGACTGTCCCAGGCGACCATCGACGGGCGCGCCTTCGGGTTCGCCGCCATCCTCGCGCTCCTCACCGGTGTGATGGTGGCACTGCACCCGGTGATCTCACTCCGGCGTGGCGTGCGGTCGGCGATCCAGGGTGGTGAACGCGACGTCGGCGCGAAGCGCAGCACTCACCGCGCCCGCGGGATCCTGGTTGCCACCCAGTTCGCCCTGGCGCTGCCGGTGCTTGCCGCGTCCGCGCTGCTCCTCAACAGCTTCATGCGACTGGGCCGCGTGAATCCGGGCTTCGATCCGTCGCATCTCCTCTACCTGCACGTGACGCTGCCGCGCCAGTCGTATCCCGACCCCAGGGCGGCGGCGACCTACTGGAATCGCGCGTTGGCGATGGTTTCCGCGCTGCCCTCGGTCGAAGCCGCCGGCACCAATCAGTCGTTGCCGCCGGAAGAACCGCCGGATGTCAACAACTGGGTGCTGGTCGACCAGGAAAATGATCCCCGCGGGGGCCAGTCGGTCTCACCGTGGAACCCGGTGACGCCGAGCTTCTTCGAGACCCTGCAGGTGCCGCTTCTCGAAGGCCGCATGTTCCAGCCAACCGACACCGGCGCCGCGCCGGTGCTCATCGTGAGCCGGACATGGGTCAAGCAGTTCTCGCCCAGCCGTCCGGCCGTCGGGCGACAGATGCAGGGCGGGGGATGCACCGACTGTACGCCGTACACGATCGTGGGCGTCGTGGATGACGTGAAGTACCTCGGTCTCGGTGGCAGCGCGCAGGCCGTCTATGAGCCGACCGAGCAGTATCCCGCGACGGATACTTATCTGCTGGTTCGCACCGCTGGTCCGCCCGGGCCGATGATCGAGCGGGTCCGCACTGTGCTCCGCAGTGTCGACGCGGGGCTCGCCCTCGACGATGCCGGGACCATGGTAGACCGGCTCTCCGACACCATGGCACCGGAGCGGAACCGGACCGCGCTGATCGGCGGATTCGGTGTCGCCGCGCTGCTCCTCGCGGCGGTGGGCGTCTTCGGCATGCTTTCCTACCTGGTGGCCACCCGCCGGCGCGAGATCGGCGTCCGCATGGCGCTCGGCGCGAAGCGTGCCGAAGTCCTCACCCTCATTCTCCGCCGGGGCATGGGCTGGGCTGCCGCGGGCGCCGGGCTCGGGGTCGTCGCTGCGCTGGCCACCGGCACCTGGCTCCGGTCGTCGCTCTACGAGATCAGCCCCGGGGATCCGGTGACGTTGTTCGCGGTCACCGGATTGTTGTTGATGGTCGCGCTGATTGCTTCGTGGTTGCCAGCACGTCGGGCGGCATCAGTTGCGCCGATGGATGCGATAAGGGAAGAGTGACGCGAAGGGTCATCCCGAGGGCGCGAAGCGCGCGAGGGATCTTGTTGTGATAGAGGGGGCGCTCGGAGTCCCAGAAGGGACGCCGAGTGTGGGCTAGCGAAACCAATCCCCACACAGATCCTTCCAACCGGGGTTCATCGCCTTGATCAACTCGAGCTTCTTGGACCGCCGCCAGGTCTTGAGTTGTTTCTCTCGCGCGATTGCACTGAGGGCCTCCGAGCAACATTCGTAGTAAACCAATCGAGTGGCGCGATACTTGGAAGTAAACCCTGAATGCGCTCGAGTCCTGTGTTCGTGCATCCGGCGTGGCAGATTGTTCGTCACACCAACGTAGAGAACTCCCCGGCGACCAGCCAGCATGTAGATAAAATACTGTCGCATGCCTGACGGTATTACATCCAGCCTCCTCCGACCAACTCAAAATTCCGCGTACTCACCTCATTCCGATGCAAGATCCCTCGCTTCGCTCGGGATGACTCGTTTCGCTCGCTGCACTCGGGATGACTGTACCTTTCACCCCATGAGGGACATTGATCCGAACGTCGATATCGGCCACGTCCATCTGAAGGTGGCCAACCTCGAGCGCGCGATCGAGTTCTATCATGGCGTGCTCGGATTCAGGCTCGTCATGCGCTACGGGGCCCAGGCTGCGTTCCTCGCCGCCGGGGACTACCACCACCACCTGGCCCTCAACACCTGGGAAAGCCTCGGGGGAAGCCCGCCACCCCCCGGATCCACCGGACTGTATCACACGGCCATCCGGTATCCGACTCGCGCCGCGCTCGCGGACGCGCTCCGGCGCCTGCAGAGTGCGGGCATCAAGCTCGACGGCGCGTCGGACCACGGGGTGAGCGAGTCGCTCTACCTTCGCGACCCGGACCAGAATGGCGTCGAGCTCTATCGCGACCGGCCGGAGGCGGAGTGGCCCCGGAACCCCGATGGTTCGATCACGATGTTCATCCAGCCGCTCGACCTCGACTCGCTCCTCGCCGAAGCCTGAAAGGAATCCGGATGGCGGCGTATCTCATTGTCGATATCAAGGTGAACGACCCGGTGCGATACGAGGAATACCGCCAGCTCGTGTCCCCGACGCTCGCGGCCTATGACGGGAAGTACCTGGCCCGCGGCGGGGAAGTGAAGGTCCTCGAAGGTGACCTCGCGCCGAACCGGACCGTCGTCGTGGAATTTCCCACCGTCGAACGAGCGCTCGAGTGGTGGGACTCCGACGTGTATCGACCCATTCGGCAGCTCAGGTACGACAGCGCGGACTCGAAGATGCTCCTGGTCCAGGGCATCTAAACCGGCCGCGCTGTCGCTGAATCAGCTTCACATCTCCGAGGAGCCTGCGAACCCGGATGATCGGTCCGCCGTTGCCGATCACACCTCTCGCCCGCACATAGCGACGCGGCGTCGTCAGCCGAGAGCCCGGAAATCCGGACTGTCACATCACCCGCGCCGGTTATACCTCGGTCGCGGTCAAGATTAGAATTCTTTCGCCCCTCATCGGAGCTGTTGATGCTGCTCCTCGCTCGACTGATTCATGTCGTTGTCGGAGTGTTCTGGGCCGGGACCGTGATCTTCAACGCCTGGCTGCTCGCGCCCGCCCTCCGGGATGCCGGTCCCGAGGGGGGCAAGGTGATGGGCGCCCTCATGCGGCGCGGGATGATGGTCATCCTGCCGATCGCGGGCATCCTGGTGATCCTGTCCGGCTTCTATCTCTACTGGCACGCGTCGGTTGGCTTCGACCCCGCCTACATGCGGTCGCGTCCCGGCATGGTGTACGGACTCGGCATGACCGCGACACTCCTCGCCTTCCTCATCGGCATTCTCGTCGTGCGCCCGACGATGGCGAAGCTTCCCACGGCCGATCCCGCGGAGGTCCCGAAGCTTCGCGCGCGGGCCGGCACCTTCAGCACCCTCGTCGCCCTGCTCGTCGGAGTCACCGTCATCTGCATGGCCGTTGGCCGCTACGTCTGAGAGGAACACCATGACATCTCGCACATTCGCACTCGCCCTGCTGGCCGCCACCGCGCTTCCCTCGGCCGCCTTCGGCCAGCATGACCATCACGCGGGAGGCGGTGTCGACGCGGTTCGCCCGCTCTACGAACGCCTCCGCACCCTGTACATCAAGTCTGCCGAGCTGATGCCCGAGGCCGACTATTCCTTCCGTCCTGCCGAGAAGGTCCGTACCTACGGCGAGGTGCTGGGTCACGTGGCCAACGAGCATTACCTCTTCTGCTCCAGCGCGCTGGGCCAGGAGAACCCCAACAAGACCGACTTCGAGAAGGTGGGAAAGGCGGCGCTGATCGAGGGGCTCAAGGCCTCCTTCGCCTACTGCGATCCGGCCTACCGGATGGATGAGGCCAGGGCGATGGAGGAAACCACCTTCTTCGACAGCAAGGGCAGCAGGTTGTGGGTCCTCATCTTCAATGCCACCCACGACAGCGAGCATTACGGCAACATCGTCACCTACCTTCGCATCAAGGGACTGGTCCCGCCCTCGTCGCAGGGTGGTCAGTGATCCGTTACGCCCTCCTCCTGCTCTGGCCGGCGCTCCTGCCGGCTCAACAGGTGGAGTGGACGAAATGTGATCTGCGGGATCGGAACGACGGGAAGGCCGAGTGCACGACGGTACAGGTTCCGTTGGACCACGCCAACCCCGGGCTGGGGACCATCGGCATCGCCGTCAAGCGGGTTCCATCCGTCGGTGTCGAGGCCAGGACGGTCTGGTTCGTCGATGGCGGTCCCGGCGACGCGGGCCGCGCGTCCCTGGGAAAGGTGGCCGGCGTCTTTGCCGGTGACTCCGGCCTGACCCTCTACACGTTCGACCATCGCGGTGTCGGTGGCTCAGCGCCACTCGAATGTCCCGAGCAGCGCGACCCGAAGAGTCCCGACGGCGCCGAGTTGACGCCGAAGGAATGGGGACCCTGCGTCGCTCACCTCAAGGCCACGCGCAACGATCTCCAGTACATCGCGGTCACCCAGGCCGCGCGCGACCTCGACCTGCTGGTCAACCAGTTCCGCCGCGCGGGTTCGGTGACCACGGTGTGGGGGGTATCGTACGGCACCTTCCTCGCCTGGGAATACCTGCGGGTCGCGACGACGCCGCCTGATGCGGTGATCGTCGATGGCATCGTGCCTCCGGACTGGTCCTTCGCGGAGTTCGACGCCGGACTCGACAAGATGGGGCGGCGCTGGATGGCGCTCTGCGCGGCCGACAGCGCCTGCGCGGCGCGCACCCACGGAGACCCCGCGGGGGTGGTGCGGGCCGCGGCCGATTCGCTGAAGAGCGGTCCCTGCACCAAGACGGGCCTCACCCCGGACATCTATCGTCTGGTGCAGGGCAACCTGCTCATGGCGGGCGACCCGATTCGTCGGCTCATTCCGGTCATGGGGTACCGCGTCCAGCGCTGCCTCCCGCGGGACCGGAAGGCCATCGTCTCGCTGTTCAAGAACCTGTTCGAATCGGGTGAGATCGGGGAGGATCCCAACAAGCACAACCCGATCGCCCAGCGACACCTCGCGCTGTCCGCGCTCTGGCACGACAGCGATCCGTCGGCCGACCAGCTGCAGAAGGCAGTCGACACGGCGCTTCTCACCACCGCCGTGAGTGCGGCATTCGCCCGGACGCGCCCCGACTGGCCCCTCGCGCCGGGTCCCACGTCGCGTGACCTGCCGACCTGGGGCGGCCCGCTCCTCATGCTGCACGGCGAGCTCGACCCGACGATGCCCCCGGAGCGCCTCGCCGCGCTTCCGGCGCGCTTCACCGGTCCGGCCCAGCTCTTCGCGATGGTGACCGGCGCAGGGCACGTGACCATCAACGAGAATCCCTGCGTGCGGTCGATTTATGTCGCCTTCCTTCACGCGCCTCTGGTCAAGCCGGACACCAGCTGCCTCGCCTCACTCAAGCGGCCCACGCTGACTCCCGATTCCGCCACCGCCAAACGGGTGTTCGGGACGTCCGACATCTGGGGTGACCAGCCGGGCGGCAGCGGTGCGCTGCCGATCTACGCCGGTCTGGCGGTGGTGGTGATCGTCGTGGTCTCCGCGCTGCGTCGGCGCCGCCGCTCCAGCAAGTGATTCTCTTCGATCTCGACGGCGTGCTGGTCGACTCCCGGCCCCTCATCGAGGAGATCTGGCGGCGCTGGGCCCTGCCGCGAGGGCTCGACGCCGCGAGCTTCATCGCCGTCGCGCATGGGCGACGAACGTCGGAAACCCTCCGCCAGGTTGCCCCAGACCTCGACATCTCCTCGGAGACCGCGGCGCTCGATGCGATGGAGGAAATCGCGACCGAGGGGCTGACCCCGCTCCCGGGCGCGCTCGATCTGCTCAGCGCGCTCGAGCCAGGCTCGTGGGCCATCGTGACTTCGGGAAGCCGCGCGGTGGCCACGCTTCGCCTTCGAACGGCCGGTCTCCCGATCCCGGAGGTGATGGTGACGGGGGATGAAGTGCGCTTCGGCAAGCCGCATCCCGAGCCGTATCTCAAGGGGGCCGAGCGAACGCGGGTGCCTCCCCGGGATTGCATCGTGGTCGAGGATGCTCCCGCTGGCGTGCTTGCCGGCAAGGCAGCCGGGATGCACGTCGTCGCCGTGACCACCACCCATCCGCGAGAGCTGCTCTTCGCAGCGGACCGCGTCGTGGCGAGTCTCGCGGAAGTGAAGGCGTACGTCCTGTGAGCAGTCCGCCCCGGGTTCTTCGGGTGCTGGAATCGGCGCTCTACGTCGAGGACCTCGATCGCGCGGTCGCCTTCTTCCGGAAGGTGATGGGCCTCGAGCCCATGGTCGAAGCTCCCGGCCGGCTCGTCGCCATGAATGCTGGCGGCTCGACCGTTCTCCTCCTCTTCAAGAGCGGCTCGACCACGGCGGGACTCGAGAGCCCGAGCGGATGGATCCCGCCCCACGACGGTTCCGGGCCGGTGCATATGGCCTTCGCGGCCGAAGACGTTCCTGCGTGGGAGGAACACCTCGTGGCGCACGGGATTGCCATCGAGAGTCACGTGAAGTGGGATCGGGGCGGGACCAGCATCTACTTCCGCGATCCAGACGGTCATTCCATCGAGATCGCTTCCCGGGGGACCTGGCCGAGCTGGTAAGGTCCATGAGGCCCTGCGGGCCGAAATCGTGCGTTCCCTGTAAGACTCGCATCAGGGGATCCATGACCGGCCTCATTTCGCCCCGACATCCCGCGCTGCTACTGGCCCTGCTCGTCTCGCTCAGTGCATGCGGGAGGAAACAGGAACAGCCGTCCCAGTCAGGCCCCGGCAGGTTCGCCGACATCGACCAGCTGAGCGATGCCGAGAAGCGGTACGGCATGGGGGCCAGGCGGGACCCGAACGTCACCCTCCAGCCCGACGTCGTGCTGTTGGAGGCCGGGCCCACGGCTATCCGTGGGCAGGGCGAGAATGGTTTCACCTGGACGATCGATCCCGATGCCGAGGGAGCGGACGAGATCAAGCCCGGGAAAATCCTGCTGCTGACGAGTCGCGCGGCCGGCAGGGTCCTGCATACCCAGCGAACCGAGCGCGGCCTCGAGGTGATTCTGGGTCCGGCCGAGATCACCGAGTTCATCAAGGATGGCGAGTTCCAGTTGGACCAGCCCGTCAACTTCGAAAAGATGCTGGAGCACCCGCGCCCGGAAATCTTCAACCCCGAAGTGCCCGTCCCGCCGATCATCGCGTCGACGGGGCAGTTCAGCACCGTGCTGGCCTCGTTTGCCCGTCCCCAGACCTTGGGTGATCAGGCCTTCCGGATGTTCAACCTCTACGGGAGTGACGGATTCGGCCTCGAGATCGCGTCGACTGCAGGACACGCGCTGTACATGGGGCAGGTCAGGTTCTACGTGTCGGCTCCCAGGGTCGTTCTCGACTTGAAGATCGCCAATGGAGGTATCAGCAAGGCACTCGTCGAGCTCAAGGGCGTGGCAGGCTTTGGACTGGCATTTGAGGCGGGGTTGCCCTCCCCGTCGACCACCAACATCAGTGCCCAGAAATTCGCGCCGGTGGACTACTCCATCCCGGTCATCCCGCTGTTCGGAGTCCCTTTCGCGGTGACCATCCGACAGCAGCTCAGGCTGCAGACGGCGTTCACGGGCACAGGAACGCTCAAGGCCCGGGTCCGATACGAGCTGCGAGGCAGCCTCAGGGCGGGGTACGAGAACGGAAATTGGGGGTTGTATGGTCCGGAGGGGGTCAAGCCGAACATGGACATCGACACGATGCTGGTCGGAACCCAGGGCGTTTCCCTTGGTGTCGCCGGCATCGCATTGACTCACCAGACTTCGGTTATGGTCGGAATA
>DATEOL010000259.1:0-9358 GCA_035274025.1 Gemmatimonadales bacterium
AGCAGTGAGCAGTGAGCAGTGAGCTGTGAGCAGTGAGCTGTGAGGAGTAAGGAGTTCATCCCTCCACCCTTGGACCACATCCTGCTCACCGCTCACCGCTCACGGCTCACCGCTCGTATTCCGAGAGGTCGTAAATGATGAGAGCCGGGTTCACGGGATTCTTCGCCGCGAAGGCGTAGAGCCTGGTCCCGATCCTCGACAGCGTAACCGTATGCAGGCCCTGCACGACGTTGACATATCCCACCTTCACCGGCTTCTGGACGTTGGCCGACAAGTCGTAGACGTAAAGCCCGGCGTCAGTCGGGCCCTCCACGCTGAACACCAGCAACCTGCCGTTGTCGCTCACCTGAACATCGCTGATGGTGTAGACCCCCTCGATCACGATCGAGTCGGCTATCGCGGGCGCCCCCGACGAGGACAGGTGCCAGATCTTGAGGGCGTTCCCACGCTGGCCTTCCCGTGGGGAGCCTCCCCATGTGCCGCTGTAGCCGGTGTTGCCCCGGACCCAGAGATCCGAGCCGTAGCGCTCGTTGACGTTGTTGCCGCCGGCAATCACGTGGAGCGTCAGGGGGTCGAGCTGCCAGAAGCCAGTCACCATGTCGCTCGCATACAGCCGACCGTTCGCGAGCATCACGCCCCAGGTGTACGACGTCGGCGACATCCTGATGCGGGCGATCTCCCGCGACGCGAGGTCGCCGGTGAGCGTGCCCGAGACGTCGATCGCCACGACCCCCTCGTTGTAGTACGCGGCGTAGAGGACCTGGCGCTGCTCGTCCACCCAGAAGTTGTGCGTCCCCGCATCGGGAGTCCGGAAGAACGCGACCTCGACCGGCGCGGAAAGGTCGCTCACGTCGACCACCTTGATGTCACCACCTGACGTCGAGCCGACCAGACCAGGACCCTCCTGGCCCACGAAGAGATACCGTCGCGAGCCGGTGGTGGCGTTGTGGAACCACCAGGAGTTGTGGATCGCGGGTGACGGGAGCGAGCCGTTCGACAGGTGGGTAGTCGACATCAGGACCGGAGCTTCCGGCGTTCCATTCCGGCCGCCACCGCCCACATCCAGGATGGTGATCCCGGTGTTCCACACGCAGAGGAACGCGATGCCGTCGCGAACGAAGGTGTCGTGCAAACCGTAGTCCGCGGGAACCGCGACCTCCGCGGCGATCGGAGGGGTGGTGACCTCGGGTGGCGGAGGCGGCAGCGGAGACCCCGGACCGCCGTCCGCCGACGGATCACAACCGGCAAGGACCGCCATCAGCAGGAGATAGCGCGGGTTCATCGGTGCACTCCGTGCGCGCCGGTCTCCGCAAGGCCGTACCGCCCCATGCGGTGATTTTTCATCCGGTAGCTGGCGCGTACACCGAGCGTGACGGTCCAGAAATCCGGACGGGAGTACCAGTCCGCGACCTGGAAGAGTCCTTCGCCGTGCTTCGCAATGTGTCCCAGTGTTCCCTCGACCAGGGGCGCCACGGAAAACGTCTCTCCGGCGCGGAGCAGTTCCACCGAAACACCCCCCGTCAAAGCGGTCCAGCGACTGGCCCCGAGCAGCGAATTCTCCAGGTGGGGTCGCCGCGATCGAAAGGCCGATGTGCGCTCCTCTTCGGGACGCACGGTCGATTCCAGCCTCAGGTAAGGACGCGCGCGACCCAGCTCGATCGCACCTTCACCCAGCCACGACTCGAAGCGAAACGCGCCGGATGCTTCATCGGTGCGGGCCCATTCCACCAGTCCGTAGGCCGGTCTGGCGCCGACCGAGCCTTCGCCCCGAAGGGAGGCGCTCCACTTCTCCTGATCAAGGCCCGCGCCGGCCCGGTGCTCGGGTGAATGCACGCTGGCCCGCGACAGCTGCAACTCGATGCCGGCAACGGGCAGGATCGTTCCGCGCAGCGCCCACGAATCGCCGAACCGGTCCATGTTCGGCCACGAGCTCGGATGTTCCGGCTCATCCCCATTGAAGAGCGAGCCTTCCAGCATCACCCAGCGGTACCGGACCTGCCCGAGGAGGATCGCCCGCTCGAGAATCTGGGACCAGTGATGGTTCACCGGATATCGCACCGGAGGGCGCGACATCGGGTCGTCAGTCCCGAAGGAAACGAAGCCCTTTCCCAGGGAAACCCCGAGACCCAATTCCGCCGATCCGACGATACGCCGATGCGCCAGAGAAAGCATCAGCTCGTGGAAGTAGGTATGCGGATGCCGCCGGTCGATGAAGCCTTCTCCCCAGTTGCCGAGCCCCAGCTCACCCGATTCCAGGGTGACACCCTCACCGTTGAGCTGTCCATGGAAGGTCAGACGATCCCCGAGCGCGGCGACCCGGATACCCAGCATGGGCTGCACGATGCGAGCCTCGGTAAGTCCCGACCCGCCGGGAATCGGGTCGGCACTGATCACCGCGGGAACCAGGTTCGCCATCGGACGAATGCGTATCCCGGAGACGTGACCGGCGGGCTCCTGTGCCGAGAGCCCGCCGGCGGCCAGAGCGAGGAGCACGACCCCCCGAGTCAGACGGAGCCCTCCGACCGCGATGCGGCTCGCTCCGAAATGGTCGCCCGCAGGAAGTCGCGGTTGAGACGGGCGATCGTCTCCAGGCTGATCTCCTTGGGGCAGGCTTCGTGGCATTCCCCGTAGTTCGTGCACCCCCCGAATCCTTCCGCATCCATCTGTCGCACCATCGCGAGCGCGCGGCGCGCGCGCTCCGGCTCGCCCTGCGGCAGGAGCCCGAGATGGGTCACCTTCGCGGCAGTGAACAACATGGCAGACGCATTGGGGCAGGCCGCCACGCACGCCCCGCAGCCGATGCACTGCGCGGCATCCATCGACTGGTCCACCACGTCCTTGGGAATCGGGACCGCGTTCGCGTCCGGAGCGCTGCCGGTGGAGACGCTGACGTAGCCGCCGGCCTGGATGATGCGATCGAACGCGCTCCGATCGACCACGAGATCGCGCAAGATGGGGAAGCCTCGCGCACGCCACGGCTCGATGACCAGCGTCTCACCGTCCTGATAATGGCGCATGTGAAGCTGGCAGACCGTGGTGCCCTTGAGGGGGCCGTGCGGCACCCCGTCCACCAGCATCGCGCAGGAGCCGCAGATCCCTTCGCGGCAGTCGTGATCGAACGCGATCGGCGCCTGCCCCTTTCCAATGAGGTCTTCGTTCACGACGTCGAGCATCTCGAGGAACGACATGTCGGGGCGCACGTCGGGAGCCTCGTAGGTCTCGAAGCGTCCCGCCACGGCCGGTCCGGCCTGTCGCCACACCCGAAGGGTCAGTCGCATCGTCTCATCGTCTCATCGTCTCATCGGAGCAGCTAGCAGGCTAGCGGCTAGCAGCTATTTGTACGACCGCGTCGCGAGCTGCACGTATTCGAACGCGAGCGGCTCCCTGTGCAGCACCGGAGCCCGGTCCTCGCCGGCGAATTCCCAGGCGGCGACGTAGCAGAAGTGCTGGTCGTCCCTCCTGGCTTCTCCGTCCTCCGTCTGGTGCTCGGCGCGGAAGTGCCCTCCGCACGACTCCTCGCGATGCAGCGCGTCGCGACACACCAGCTCGGCGAACTCGAGGAAGTCAGCGACCCGCCCCGCTTTCTCCAGCGACTGGTTGAGCTCTTCGCCGGTCCCCAGCACGCGCACGTCGCGCCAGAATTCCTTCCGGAGCTCGGGGATCCGTTCGATCGCGAGGTTGAGTCCCTTCGCGTTCCGCTCCATCCCGCACCAGTCCCACATGTAGCGGCCCAGCTCGCGGTGGAAGGAATCGACCGTGCGGCTTCCCTGCACCGAGAGCAGGCGCCTGGTGCGGTCGGCGACCTGCGCCTCGACGGCGGCAAATTCCGGATGGGTCTCGTCCAGCTTCTCGAGCTTCGCCGTCGCGAGGTAGTCGCTGAGGGTCGCCGGAATGATGAAGTAGCCGTCCGCGAGTCCCTGCATCAGCGCGCTTGCGCCAAGCCGGTTGGCGCCGTGATCCGAGAAGTTCGCCTCGCCGAGGACGTGGAGCCCGGGGATCGTGCTCATCAGGTTGTAGTCCACCCAGAGCCCGCCCATGGTGTAGTGCACCGCGGGGAAGATCCGCATCGGGACCTGGTACGGATTTTCGCCGGTGATCCGCTCGTACATCGAGAACAGGTTGCCATACCGTTCCCGCACCACCGGCTCACCCACTCGCCGGATGGCGTCGGCAAAATCGAGGTAGACGCCCAGCCCGGTTTCGCCCACGCCCCGGCCTTCGTCGCACACCTGCTTCGCCGCGCGCGACGCGATGTCGCGGGGAGCGAGGTTGCCGAAGCTCGGGTATTTCCGCTCGAGGTAGTAATCGCGCTCCGCCTCGGGAATGTTGCCGGGCGCGCGGCGGTCTCCCTTCTGCAGGGGCACCCAGACCCGGCCGTCATTCCGCAGCGACTCCGACATCAGCGTGAGCTTCGACTGGTAGTCGCCGCTGTGCGGGATGCAGGTCGGGTGGATCTGGGTATAGCAGGGGTTGCCGAACGCGGCGCCGCGCTTCCACGCGCGGTGGGTCGCGGTGACGTTGCTGGCCTTGGCGTTGGTCGAGAGATAGAACACGTTGCCATACCCGCCAGTGGCCAGCACCACGGCGTCGGCGGCCCAGGAGCGCACCACGCCCGACACGAGGTCGCGCGTCACGATGCCGCGGGCGCGGCCGTTGATCACCACCACGTCGAGCATCTCGGTCCGCGGTACTACCGTCACGGTCCCCCGCTTCACCTGCCGCTCGAGCGCGCTGTAGGCGCCGAGCAGAAGCTGTTGGCCGGTCTGCCCCCGCGCGTAGAAGGTCCGGGAGACCTGCGCGCCACCGAACGACCGGTTGGCCAGGAGGCCGCCGTACTCCCGCGCGAACGGCACGCCCTGCGCCACGCACTGGTCGATGATCTCGACGCTGATCTGCGCGAGGCGGTAGACGTTCGCTTCCCGCGCGCGGAAATCCCCGCCCTTGACGGTATCGTAGAACAGCCGGTAGATGCTGTCGCCGTCGTTCTGGTAGTTCTTGGCCGCGTTGATCCCGCCCTGCGCGGCGATGCTGTGGGCGCGACGCGGCGAGTCGTGGAAGGTGAAGCAGACGACTTCGTAGCCCAGCTCGCCGAGCGTCGCGGCGGCCGAAGCGCCCGCGAGTCCCGAGCCGATGACGAGAATCCGGTGGCGGCGACGATTGGCCGGGTTGACGAGCTTGAGATGAAACCGGTGCAGGTCCCACTTTTCCTCGAGGGGACCGGCGGGGATCCTGGCGTTCAGCTCCATGCGGGGCGTCTCACTGAATTACCTGGAACGCGACCGCGAGCACGATCACCGAAAATCCCACCGGAATCAGGATCGAGAGCAGGGTCGCCACCCGCCGCCGAAGCGGGTTCAGGTGCGGATGATTCCACCCCAGCGTCTGGAACAGGCTCCAGACGCCGTGATGCAGGTGCAGGGCGAGCGCCGCCATCGCCACCAGGTAGAACACCACCACCGCCGGCACCGAGAAGCCGATGATCACGTTGCCGTAGGCGTCGTGCGTATCGAACAACGGGTGCAGCGTCCCGGTGGTAAAGTGCAACAGATGGAAGATGATGAAGGCAAGCAATACCACGCCGCCGATACGGAGGCTCACCGCGGAGAAGGTGGCCGACTGCCTCTTGAGCCTGGCATATTCCGCCGGGCGCGCCGACCGGTTCTGCATCGTGAGCGACCACGCCGCCTGGACGTGCAGGACCAGGCACAGCAGCAACACCAGCCGGACCGACCACAAAACCGCCGCGCTCCCCTTGAGGAACGCGGCGTATCCATTCATCGCTTCCGGACCCTTGAACATGAGCAGATTGCCGCTCACGTGGAACACCAGGAATCCGACCAGCACCGCCCCCGTCACCGCCATGACGACCTTGCGGCCGAGGGTCGAGCGATAGAACGCGGCCAGCCAGGAGGCCGCGCGGCGCGGCGCGGGATCAGCCGTTGTCGATGACACGCTGGATGGACCGGACCGCCTCGGCGGATTCCGTCAGCGCCTTCCGCTCGGCATCGGTCAGGGCCACCTCCACGATCCGCTCGATGCCCTTCCGCCCGAGCAGCACCGGGACGCCGCAATACACGTCGCGGAGTCCGTATTCGCCGGTGAGCCAGGCCGAGCACGGGAGCAGGCGCTTCCTGTCGAGCACGATGGCCTCGGCCATCTGCACGGCGCCGGCGCTCGGGGCATAGTAGGCAGACCCGGTCTTGAGGTGTGCCACGATCTCGGCGCCGCCGTTCCGGGTGCGCTGCACGATCGCGTCGAGCTTGTCCTGGGCGAGGAGCTGGGTGACCGGGATGCCGGACACCGTGGTGTACGACACCAGCGGCACCATGGTGTCGCCGTGCCCGCCCAGCACCATCGCCTGGATGTCCTCGACCGAGATGTTGAGCGCCTCGGTCAGGAACATGCGATAGCGCGCGGTGTCGAGCACGCCGGCCATGCCGACGACGCGCTCGCGCGGGAAGCCGGTGTGCTTCCGGGCCACATAGCACATGGCGTCGAGCGGGTTGCTCACCACGATGACGATGGCGTCGGGGGCCACGCGCTTGATCTGGTCGGACACCGACGCGACGATGCCCGCGTTGGTCTTCACCAGGTCGTCACGGCTCATCCCCGGCTTGCGCGCGATGCCCGCGGTGACGATGAACAGCTCGGAGCCGGCCGCGGCGTCGTAGTCGTTGGAGCCGATGACCCGCGAGTCGTAGCCCTCGATCGGGCCGGACTGCCACTGGTCCAGTCCCTTGCCCTGCGGCACGCCCTCGACCACGTCCACCATGACGACGGTCCGGGCGAGGTTCTTTTCCGCGACCCGCTGCGCTGCCGTCGCGCCGACGTTGCCAGCTCCGACGACGGTGATCTTCTCGAACATCCACAATCCTGGTCAGAATCGAGGTGAATTTAGCATGGCGGGAGCACAGAGCACAGAGTACGGAGCACAAGAAAAACGGCGAAGAAATCTTCGCCGTTTCGTGTATTCCGGTGCGCTGTGCCCAGTGCTCAGACGAGCCTTTCCCGGAGGGCGCGACTGACTGCTTCGGCTACGCTGTGCACCTGGAGCTTGCGGTAGATCGAGCGGATGTGTGAACGGACCGTGTCGAGGCTCACGCCGAGCTCATCGCCCACCTGCTTGTAGGACCGTCCGTTGACGAGACCCTGGAGCACGTCCTTCTCGCGCTCGGTAAGGGACGGCGCTTCGCCGCGGGATCCTCCCGCGGTGGGCGGCGCGGTACGAACCACGTCGAGAATGGTGCGGGCGACACCCGCGGTGAGCGGCGCGCCTCCAGCGACGATGCCCTCGAGCTGATGCACCAGCTCGTTGGCCGACGTCCGCTTGAGGAGGTAGCCGTCCGCGCCCGCGCAGATCGCGTTGACGATCGAGGTCACGTCCTCGAAGACCGTCAGTACCACGATCTGGAGACCGGGAAGCATCTGCTTGAGTTGGCGGGTGACTTCGACCCCGTGCATGCCGGGCAGGTCGAGGTCCATCAGCATCAGGTCCCAGGGCTGTTCCTCTCCCCGGGCGATGCCGACGGCAACCGCTTCGAGCGCGTCGCTGGGACGCGCGAATGAACCGCCCCAGGAGAAGCCGGGGGCGTGCGTAAAGAGCGCGGCCAGGGATTCCCGGTAGCGCGCATCATCTTCGATCGCAGAAACGCGAATGGTCATGGTCATGGTATCCATGTGCGGGAACCTGCACCTCTGGCTAAGAACCGTCCATCACATCATGATGTGACGCTGTCTGGGCTCGAACGCAACTTCCACCAGCGTGCCCTGTTGCAGCGCCGTCGTGATCGTCAATGTCGCGCGAATCCGGTTGGCGCGTCGCTGCAATGCATGTTGACCCAGGCCGGTCCCCTTGGGCTTCTGGCCCGAGGATGGGTCGAAGCCGATCCCGTCGTCCTTCACCCATAATCTCCACTGCCGGCCCGACGGCGCGAGTCCGATGGTAATCGATCGGGCCTCGGCGTGACGAACCGCGTTGTGGATCGCCTCCAGGGCCATGAGGCGGAGGTCGTGCCGGACCGTCGGGTCGAGCTCCACTTCGGGCCACTCGGCTGGAAACTCGGTCCGAAGCTCCGGCACCGGGCCCGGGACCAGACGCGCCGCGCGCTCGGCCAGATCGGCCGCGAGCAAGCCGAGCGTGACCTTCCCCGATCGAAGCGCGCCCACGATGTCAGTGAGCTTGCCTCCCAGCTCACCCGC
Source organism: Gemmatimonadales bacterium (assembly GCA_035274025.1). Taxonomy (GTDB): domain Bacteria; phylum Gemmatimonadota; class Gemmatimonadetes; order Gemmatimonadales; family GWC2-71-9; genus SZUA-320. The sequence continues at coordinate 8,200 of DATEOL010000259.1, forward strand.
CGTCGACGCAATGCGATGAGCATAGTCCTGTCGTTCGGTGTCCGCGACACGGGGATTCGAGGCCACGCCGGCAAGGATCCCGATGCTGCCGAGTCCGGCACCGAGCTCGTCGTGCAGATCCATGGCGATCGCCGTGCGTTGCCGCTCGAGTCCAAGCAGCACCGCGGTGCGCGCACGGTTGAGAAGCACCAGCGCGCCGCCGGCGAGGAGCGCGGCGAGCAGGAGCACCGATGGCCGTCGATACCATGGCGCCGCGACGGTGAACGTGATCGGCTCGCTCGGACTGCTCCACCGCTCGCCGTCGATCGACGCACGAATCGCGGCGGTATAGCGTCCCGGCGCCAGCTGGGTGAGCCGGAATTGCGGGATGCCGCCGCTCGCCGGTGACCACGGCCGGTCGCGACTCAGCTGCATCTCGGTCTGGAGACGGCTCCGGTCGCGATAGGTGAGAACGGCGAAGCGGAGCTCCACCACTTCCTCCGGGCTGCCAAGCCGGATCGGCTCTTCGGCTGGCACCTCGCGTCCATTCACCAGCACGGTGGCGATCTGCACCAGGGGTGGATCGCGACGGATCCGCCGCGCCGCGATCGGCACCCGCGTCACTCCGGCGGAATTCGCGAGCCAGACCGTGCCGTCGCTTGCCTCGACCAGTCCGGCGCCTTCCTCCAGCGAGACACCCTGCCACGCGGAGACTTTCTCCAGCACCCGCCAGGTGGGTCCCTCCTCGGGCTGTACCCGGACCACCGCGCCGGCGGAGAGCACCCAGACTCCCCCCGAGGGCGAGGGCGCGAATCCGCGAATGCGGCGAGACGGGAGCTCGAGCGAGCTCTCGAGCGGCCGCCATCCCGTGCTGTCATGGAACCACACGCCGCTCCGCGTCGCGGCCCAGAGCTCGCCATCGACCTCGATGAAATCGAAGACATCGCCCGCGCCGGCAAGATTGGTGCAGGTCCACCCCTCATTGGTGGTGAGGTCACGCGCTTGGGCTGCATGACGACAGACCCGCTCGCCACCGCCCGACCAGATGGTGCCGTCGCGATCCTCGATTACCGACGTCAGGACGGTGTCGAGCGTGGGCACGGCGCGCGGTGCGCGCCCGTCGGGAGCGAGATACGACAGCCCCTCGGTGGTCGCGAGCCAGGCCCCGCCCCGCGCCGAC
>DATEOL010000260.1:0-3661 GCA_035274025.1 Gemmatimonadales bacterium
CGCGTCCGCGAGCTCGGCCGTTCGCGCCCGGACGGCGGGATGCACGATGCGCTCGAGATCGTGGCGAGCCGCTTCGTCGTTGAAGACGATTGCCCGGAGTGCCTTGCGATCGAGCTCGCCGTCGCTCCCCACGATCCCGCCACCGAATCGCTGGACGATGGCCTGGAAGACGGGGGTGCCCTTGCGCTGCAGGTCGTGCACGATGGCGTCGGCATCGGTGACCGCCGCGCCCCACTGCCTGAAGAGGTGGAGGACGCTTGACTTGCCGCTGGCGATGTTGCCGGTCAGTGCAACGGAGAGCATGTCTACGTCGACGGTCGACGGTCGACGGTCGACGGTCGACGGTAGACAGTCGACCTAGAGGAGCTGAGTCTGATCCTCGTCACGGCGGGGTACCCGGTGACAGTGCCGGCAGCGCGCTTCATAGGCGTCGCTGCCGCCGACGAGGATCACGGGGGAATCGTAGGGTGCGGGTCGTCCGTCGATGAGCCGCTGGTTCCGGCACGCGGCGTCGCCGCACACCATGCAGATCGCGCTCAGCTTGTCGACCTGTTCCGCCACGGCCATCAACTGCGCCATCGCGCCGAACGGCTCGCCGCGAAAATCGGTGTCGGTGCCCGCGAGGATGACGCGCACGCCGCGGCCCGCGAGCGCGGTCGACACGTCGACGATCGCGTCATCGAGAAACTGTGCTTCATCGATCGCGACCACTTCGGTGTCGGGCTGGAGCGCGCGCATCAGGTCGCCCGCGGTTCCGACGGGGACCGCTTCGATGGTGCGACCGTCGTGGCTCGACACGCGGCGCAGTCCCGCATAGCGCTCGTCGAGATGTGACTTGAAGACCTGCACCCGGCGCTTCGCGATCTGCGCGCGCCGCACGCGACGCTGCAGCTCTTCGCTCTTGCCGCTGAACATCACGCCGGCAATCACTTCGATCGATCCGGAGCGAGGACCGTGCATCATCGCAGCTGGGGCATCGGGGCTTTGGGCAAGGTTGCGAGGTCAAGAGTATTCGACGGTAACGAGAAAGGCCAGTGATCTTGCGGATTTCCGGGCGATCCGTCGATATTGGTGCCGTTCCGTGCCGGTTCCGGCGCGGCCGACAGTCTCACATTCTTCTTTCCATCAGCAAGGAGCTCCGCGTGAACAAGCAGGATCTCGTCGAAGCGGTCGCGAAGAAGCTCGACACCTCCAAGGCCCAGGCCGGTGAAGTGGTCGACCTCTTTTTCGCGGTCGACGGCATCATCGGTACTGAGCTGAAGAAGGGTGGCAGCGTCCAGATCACCGGGTTCGGCAATTTCGTGACCCGGAAGCGCGGCGCCCGCACCGGCCGCAACCCCCAGACCGGCGCCACCATCAAGATCAAGGCGTCGACCGCCCCGGTCTTCAAGGCGGGCAAGGGCCTCAAGGACGCCGTCAACAAGAGCAAGAAGTAAGTCTGAGCCACTTCAGGCGATACGGGCCACCCCGCTGGGTGGCCCGTTCTGCTTTCAGGCAGGGCCTTTCCGGTCGACCCGAGCCGTGAGGCGGCGCCCGCGAAGGGTCCGACCGCCGATCGCGGAGGCGATCCGCTCCGCGGCCGCGACAGGAACCTCGATCAGCGAAAAGCTCTCCCGAAGGTCCACTTTTCCGATGCTCGCCCGATCGATTTTCACCTCGTTGGTGAGCATCCCCACGATGTCGCTCACTGCGATCTGGTCACGGCGTCCCGCGCCAACCCAGATCTTCACGGTGGCGCCGGGCTCCGGTCCTTCGGCCAGAGCCGCCTGTTTGCGGGGCTCCGCGGCCCACAGGCCATAGAGCGCGGCGGCCACCGAGGCCGGGTCGTGCCGCTCGAACAACGGACCGAGGGCAAGCATGCCGGGCCAGAGGGCCGCATCGCGCACCGCGCGATCGATCGCGGCACGGCGTCGCGCCAGGTCGGCGTCGGCCGCGTCCAGGGTCGCCGACAGCAGCAGGGGAGTCCGGGGAGCGGCGATCCTCGCGACCCAGGCCTCGGTTCCGGGCGGCACCAGGATAGTCACATTTCCGGCAGCCAGCAGCCGAGCGAGGTCGGCGGCGGACGGCGGGTCGAACACGATGACCTGATCGGCCGCGCCGAGCTCACCACTCGAGATCGTCACGGGAACTGCCGCGCCAGCAACCGCCGCCTTCAGCTCGGCATGATGCGAGTCACCGGCGGTCCAGATGGCGAGCGACGCCGGATCGAGACGCTCGATGAGCTCCTGCACCGCCGCGATCCGCCGGCCCCAGGCCACCGGGACCGTTCGGACCGGGCCGGCCGGCATCACGGGAAGCCCGGTCTCGCCGCTGGTCGCCGGTCGCCACGCGTGACGCTCCACTACGCCCTGGATCGCTCCGGCGTCGCTCGTGACGATCACCCGCGCGGCCTCGCGGGCGACGTCCTGCAGCACCACGGTGAGGCTCTCGGCGTCTTCCCAGGTCTCCGGCCACGCGGCGAGGACCGCGGAGATGCGCGCCGGGTCGAGCACCGACTTCTCCCGCAGCCCGATCGCGGTCAGCGGCGACACGATGAGCACGCCGGGTCCCGGCGTGGCCTTGAGCGCGCGCGTGGCCTGTCGCACGCCAGACGCCACCACGGCCCTCGTCAGGGTCGGCAGAGACGGAAGCAGCGCCGACCATTCGCCCAGGCTGGCGGGTGGTGCCAGAACCAGCATCAGGGAGCCCTCACCCTGCTGCTGTTCGACGAGACGGCCAAGAATGGCGCCTGCGTATGCCGGCGCCGGCGGAGCGATGACGAGGAGGTTCTGGCTTCGCGACAGCGAAGGATTGGTGGGAGCGGACATGCTGAAAACTACATCCGCGGTCACCCTCCGAGGTCGACCGACGCCGTGTTGCCATAGACGGCGACCCCCGGACCGCCACCCATGGGTCCATACCCCGCGAACGGCGGGAGCTTGTACTTGCGCCAGGTCTCATACCAGGCCAGGTCGGCCTGGATCAGGAAATCGAGCGGAATCGGCGGATGCCCTTCGAGCGTGGTCCCCGGCTCGATGCACCAGGTATCCAGGTGCGGGATCACCCCGCGGGACATGAGGTACTCGAAGCCTTCGCGGGTCGACCGGATCGCGTCCTCGACGGTTGAAAACCCCCACGGCTGGGCCATTTCGATCCCCGAGACCATGTTCGGGCTGACCCCGCCTTCGCCCATGACTTCCACCGCCTCCACCAGCCGCTGCACCCACAGGTCGTACCCGATGTACTTGGCCTTTCCGGGCGCGACCGTCTCGAAGAGGCGCTTGTCCCAGACTTCGAGATTGGCGTTGTGGGACGAGACGCCCGCGTCGCGAAACCTCCGGATGTTCTCGATCGGCTGCGATTCCGTGATCATCACGATCGGGATGCGCCGTCCGAGGCGGGCCCGGATGGCCTCGACATAGGGCAGGTTGAAGTCCGTCGCGTTGTCGGGGCCGCCGCGGATCGGCCGGACGATCGATCCACCGGTCATGATCACCGTGATCATCCGGCGACCGGGATCAGGCTCTTCCGCCATCGCGGCGAGCACGGTGACCAGCTTGTCGCGATCCTTGATCGCGTCCGCGGTCACATGGTCCCCGGTCAGTCGCCGCAGCTCCCGGAGGTTGTAGTTGATGTCGCAGAACCTGCACTCCTCCTTGTCGCCCCAGTAGTGACAGGCGCG
>DATEOL010000261.1:0-9602 GCA_035274025.1 Gemmatimonadales bacterium
TAGACCGTAGACCGTAGACCGTAGCCTAGCCTGGCGGCCAGCTCAGGCGCCGGCCTCCCAGGATGTGGACGTGCAGATGGCCCACCGACTGTCCTCCGTCCGGCCCCTGATTCAGTACCAGCCGGTACCCCTTCTCGTCCAATTCCAGCTGCTTCGCCACTTCGGTGGCCAGGCTCATCAGCGGGGCCCACACGTCCGTCGCTTCGGGGCCCACGAACGCGGCGCCCGCGATGTGCCGAGTCGGGATCACCAGCACGTGATGCGGGGCCTGGGGATTGAGGTCATGAAAGGCGACGGCGGAGTCGGTGCGGGCAACGATGCGAGCCGGGATCTCGCCCGAGGCAATCTTGCAGAAGATGCAATCAGTCTTGGAGTCGCGAGTCATGAGTCATGAGTCATGAGAGGTCATCAGCACGGCCGCGACGAGAGCTGCCGTCTCGAATCTAAGGATGTGGGGGCCGAGCTTCACCGGCCACCACCCCGCCTGCAGCATGCGGGTGCGCTCGTCCGGGGTGAACCCGCCCTCGGGACCGATCACCGTCCACGCCGACTCAGTGGCGCCGATGGAGGGCGCGACCCCGCCCCCGAAATCGGCGAGCCACCGCACCCCCTCCCGCTCGCGTCCCACGAACAGCTCGAGCTCCATCGGTTCGTGCACCATGGGAGCCCACGCCGATCCCGACTGCTTGATCCCTTCGAAGGCCCGCCGCTGCAGCTTTCCGATATGGGGGGTGCGCACTCGAGTCCCTACCCCGCGGGTCCGCTCGGTCTCGAGTGGAAGCACATGCGTGATGCCGAGCTCGGCCGACTTCTCCACCAGCCACCCGAATCGATCGCGATCGCCCGCGGCGACGGCAATCCCGCGAAACGCGGGCTTGGGAACCGTGCTGACCGAGGAAACCTGGACCAGGCCGTCGGAGGGATTGCCCAGCACGACGCCCTCCGCCGTGCCGCCGAAGCCGTCGAGCAGGCGAACCCTCTCGGCCTCCTGGGCCCGGCGGACCCTGAGATGCTGTCGCTCGGATTGGTCCAGCTGGATTTGGCGCTCCGGTGCAAGCACACCCGCCTGCACCAGGAGCGTGATCATCAGTGTGAGGCCGCGACCGCCCACCACCCTGCGTCGACCAGCTCATCGCGGACGACGAAACCGGCGGTGTGCAGCGAGGGACGGAAGTACTTCGACTCCCGCGACTCCATCCCCGCGAAGATGGCGATGCCGCCGCGCTTCATGGTCCTGGCGATGACCGGGAGGAGCTCGGTATTGGGACCGCGCAGGATGTTGGAGACCACGAGATCGACCGGCGCGCAGAGTGGCGCCAGCTCCACGGCGTCACCGTGCAACAGCGTCACGTCGCCGGTCACATGATTGCGGTCGATGTTGGCGGCAGCAACCGGAAGCGCCTCGCCGTCGATCTCGATCCCGATGGCCTGGCGCGCGCCGAGCTTGACGGCCGCGATCGCGAGGATGCCGCTTCCGGTCCCCAGGTCGAGAACGCGGTCACCGGGCTGGATGAACCGATCGAGCAGCACGAGCGCGCCGCGGGTGGATCCATGCTCACCGGAGCCGAACGCCATCTCGGGATCGACGGTGACCGAAATCTCGGCGTCCGGAGTCTCGAGCCACGAAGGCGAGAGCGTGAGCCGGCCGAGGCGCCGGGTCTTGATGCCATCGCGCCAGCGCGTGCTCCAGTCGATCGGCTCCACGTCCCGCAGCGAAACCATGAGCTCCGGAAAGACGCCCGTCAGCTCGTGCTCGAGGGTCCGCGCGACCGCTTCGGTGGGCGCGAAACCGATCACCATACCGTCGTCACGCTCCTCCACGGCCTGTCCAGTCCTGGTGACCAGCCAGGACGCCACGGCATCGTGGCTCGCGGGTGCTGTCCGTACATCGAGAGCCCACCAGGTCATGCGCCCAGTGCCTCCTTGATCTTGCTCCAGAAACTCGCGCTCCGCCGAGGGGGTTCCCCCTCGAGCTGGCGGATTTCCTGGAAGAGCCTCTTCTGTTCGTCGCTCAGGTGTTCCGGAGTCCACAAATGGATCCGGATGTGGATGTCACCGTTGCCGCTCCTGCCGAGTCGAGGCAAGCCCTTTCCCTTGAGACGAAGCGCCGTCCCGCTTTGCACACCGGAGGGAATCTGCACCCGTTCCTCGCCCCATGGCGTGGGCACCGTGACGGTGTCGCCCAGCGCCGCCTGCGAGAACGAGACGGCGAGGTCGTAGACCAGGTCCTCCCCGTGGCGCTCGAACCGCTCGTCGTCCTTCACCTCGAGGATGACGATCAGGTCACCCTGGGGCCCGTTGCGGGGACCGGCAGCGCCCTGCCCGCGCAGCGTGATGTAGTTGTTGCTCGAGACACCGGCGGGAATCTCGACCACCGTCGACCGTTCGCCCTTCACCCGTCCGTCGCCTCGACAGACCGGGCAGGGCGACTGGACCAGCGAGCCTTCGCCGCCACACGTCGGGCAGGGGGAGACCGAGACGAACTGGCCGAAGACGCTGCGGGTGGCGCGGCGCACCTCGCCGTTGCCACCACAGGTGCTGCAGGTGACCGGCTTGGTCCCCTCGGCCGCGCCGCTGCCCGCACAGGTCTCGCAGCGGACCAAGGTCTTGAGCTTGATCGTGCGCTTGGATCCGGCCGCGACATCGGCCAGCCCGAGCTTCACCGACACCTTGATGTCCTGACCGCGCCGGGCCTCGGCCGGGCTGCGCTGCCCACCGAAGAGCGACTCGAAACCCGCCATCCCTCCGAAGTCGCGCATGAACATGTTCAGCGCTTCGTTCAGATCGATGTGGTGGAATCCGCCCGCGCCCGCCCCGCCGGCGCCGTTCAATCCGGCGTGGCCGTAACGATCATACGTGGCGCGCTTGCGACCGTCGGTGAGCACCTCGTACGCCTCGGAAATCTCCTTGAAGCGCTCCTCGGCATCGGGCTCGCGATTGCGGTCCGGATGGTATTGCATCGCGAGCTTGCGATAGGAGCGCTTGAGGTCGTCGTCGCTTGCGCTGCGCTCGACGCTGAGGATCTCGTAGTAATCCCTCACGTAATCAGCCCTTCCACCAGCCGGCTGGTGTGCTGCACCAGGCCGATGATCTTGTCGTACGGCATGCGCGTGGGCCCGATGACACCGATGACGCCGGTGAGATCGCCGAGCCGATAGGACGACGTGACGAGCGTGAAGTCCGCCAGCCGCGGATCGTCGTGCTCGGAGCCGATGGTGATCGAGAGCCCCGCGCGCTGCCGGGCGAGGAGGGCCTCGCGCAGGACGTCGCGCCGCTCGGTCAGGTTGAAGAGACCGCGCATGCGCGCGTTGGACGTGAACTCCGGCTGGTCGGCCAGCAGCTCCGCGCTGCCGAGCACGATCTCATCGGCGTCGGCACCGATGTCGAAGATCTCGTCGCCTTCGGCGATGAAGATGTTGAGCAGCTCCCCGCTGTGCTCCATACCGGCCGCATCGCGGAGCCGCGTCGCGAGGCTGCTCCTGATCTCGCGGAGCGACAACCCGGCAAGTCGCTCGTTGAGGACGCGGGCGACGTGCTCCACCGTCGACGGGGCGATGGTCGCGGGAATCTGGACGAAGATGGTCCGGATCGCGCCGCTCCGCAGGTTGAACACGAGGAGCAGTCGCTCGGACGAGAGGTGTACCAGCTCGAGCCGGTCGAGAACCACGGCATCGAGTCGGGGACTCGCGGCGACCCCGAGCTCCTGGGTGAGCACACCCAGGACCTGTGCGGCGCGGCGGAGAATTTCCTCGATCGCGGTGCGGTCGGGATGCAGCTCGCGACGGAGGGTTTCCTGGTCCTCCGAGGCGATCGGCGCCAGGCGCATGAGGTTGTTCACGTACAAGCGGTATCCCAGGTCGGTGGGAATGCGGCCAGCCGACGTATGCATATGAAAGAGGAAGCCCTTGGCCTCCAGGTCGCTCATGGTCGAGCGAATGGAGGCTGGGGACATGCCGAGCGGATGGCGGCGCGCGATCGTCTGGCTTCCCGCGGGCTCGGCTGTCGCGATATAGGTCTGAATGACCGCTTCCAGCACACGACGCTCGCGGTCGGTCAGTTCCTCAGGCATGGCAGTAAATCTAGCATCTGGGGCGACGGGCGACGGGCGACGGGCGAATGAGCTATGGGTCCTCCCCCTACAGGCTGGCAACCAAGGCGTCCAATCTGAGCCACCCTTCCGGCGTCAGGCGTAGCGTGAGTGGGCTTTCGACTGCCCAGCCTTCGGTCACCCATGACCTCCGCTTGTCCTCCGGAATGAGCTCCATCTCGACCCCGGTGTCCGTTCGCAGTCCCAGATACCTGCGCTCCAGCAGAACCTGGTCTTCGTCGAGGGACTCCCGCCCCTCGAGCGGATCTCGTCCCGCGCCGAGCCCCTCGCGCCATGCGACGTACTCGCGAAGGTTCCACCGCCGCTCGTTCCCCGCCCCGCTGTGCGCGCTGGGTCCAAGACCGAGAAACGGGACCCGGCGCCAGTAGCCGGCATTGTGGACGGCGCGAAATCCGGGACGGGCCGCGTTCGAGACCTCATAGTGTTCGAACCCCGACTCGACCAGACGTCGGTTCGCGGCGAGATATTCGGTCGCGACGCGGTCATCGGTGAGCGGCAGCACGGCACCGCGCGTGCTCCACTTGCCGAGCGGCGTGCCCGGCTCGATGGTGAGCGCGTAGAGCGAGAGGTGCTCGGGCTCGAGTGCCAGCGCCTGGTCGAGATCCGCGCCCCAGTCCCGGTCCAGCGAGGCCGGCAATCCATAGATCAGGTCGAGCGAGATGTTGTCGAAGCCTGCGGCGCGCAGGATTTCGAAGGCGCGCGGGACCTGTTGCGCGGTATGGGTGCGGTGCATCCAGTCGAGCACCGCGGGGTCAAACGACTGCACGCCGAGCGAGACCCGGTTGATCCCGCTCGCACGCCACTCGCGCGCATTCTCCTCCGAGATGTCGTCGGGATTGGCCTCGATCGTGATCTCGGCACGCTCCGCGATGGTCCTCTCCGCGGCGACGGCGTCCAGGATCCTTTCCAGCGCGGACGGAGCGACGTGGCTCGGCGTTCCTCCGCCGAAATAGACCGTCTCCACCGTGGGTGAGAGTTCCCACCACGGGTCCGCGAGACGCAACTGCCACTCCGCGACAACATCCTCCGCGAACGCATCCGAGGGAACACTCCTTCGAACCGCGATCGCAAAGTCACAGTAGCTGCAGCGGCGGGCGCAGAAGGGCACATGGACGTAGAGAAGCACGTGGCAATCTACCCCGCCGCGAAACGGGCTCGAGGCAGCGAATACGTCAGCCCCGGTCGCTGCACGACCAGACCCTGGATCTCCATGATCCCGAGCAGAGCGAGGACTTGTCCGGTTGGAAATCGCAACGTCGCCGCGATCTCGTCGGCCTGTCGCGGACCGGCCTTGAGCATGGCAATCACCGCGCCGCTGGGGGTGGACGCGTCGGGATCGGTCGCATCGGCGAGCAGGTTGACCTCGGGATACCTGGAAAGCAGGTCCTCGAGATCGAGAAGAGGCGCGGCACCGTCCCGCAGCAGGCGGTTGGTTCCCACCGAAGTCGGACTCGTGACACCGCCCGGAACCGCCAGCACATCCTTTCCCTGATCCAGCGCCTCGTTGGCGGTGATGAGCGCGCCGGACCCCACGGCGGCCTCGACGACCACCGTCGCGCGCGCGAGTCCGGCAATGATCCGGTTCCGCTTCGGAAACGAGCCCTTCTTCGGCCGTTCTCCAGGCGGCGCTTCGGTCAGCAGCAGCCCGTCCGTCCTCATCAGGGAGTACAGCATCCGGTTCGATTCGGGGTAGATCACGCCGAGACCGCAGCCCAGCACACCGATCGAACCTCCCCCGGCCGCGAGGGCGGCGTGATGAGCGACCGCATCGAGGCCGCGCGCCATGCCGCTCACGACCACGACGCCCGCCGCCGCCGCCCCTCCCGCGATCGCTTCGCACACCTCCGCGCCGTAACGGGTATGGTCGCGGCTCCCCACGATCGCCACCGCGGGTCGTGCGAGCAGCTCGATCCGTCCCATCGCGAACAGGTAGGTCGGTGCCGGCTCGACGGTGAACAGCACGCGGGGGAAAACCGGATCCCCCGGCAGGAGGAGCTGACCTCCCACCCGCGCCAGGTCGTCCATGACCCGATGACCCAGCTCCATTTTCGCATCGTGGACCGACTGCGCGACGGTCGCTTTCATCTCGGGAACAGTCTCCAAAAACGCGAGCGGCGCCGTCAGGGCGCCGCTCGGGGTGATGCATTTCTGGATCAGGTTTCGGAGCCGCGACGCATTCACGCCGGGAGTAAGCGCGAGGGTGAGGTACGCGATCCGCTCCTCACCCTCGATCGGGATGTCAGGTTCCTGCATCACTGGTGACCTCCTCCGCGCGGCGCTCCGACTGAATCAGGCGCCACAGGTGTTCCTTGAGATCGTCGAGCCCCATGTTGGCCGCGCTCGAAATGACGTGCACCGCGATGGCCTTGGGCGCCGAGATCGCCGGGACCGAGGCGTCGGCGGGAAGGAGGTCGCGCTTGGTGAGGACGACGATGTGGGGCCGCGCTGCCAGCAGCTCGCTGTATTGGGCGACCTCGGTGCGCAGCCGGTCGTACGCCTGCTGCAGGTCCTCGGCGTCGAGCGGCACCATGAAGGCGAGCAGCCGGGTGCGCTCGACATGGCGAAGGAACTGCAGGCCGAGTCCCTTCCCCATGTGGGCGCCTTCGATGATGCCCGGGATATCCGCCATGACATAGGAGCGAGCGCCCGAGAGTCCGACGACGCCGAGATTGGGCTCGAGGGTAGTGAAGGGATAGTCGGCGATCTTGGGTCGGGCCGCCGACACCACCGAAAGCAGGGTGCTCTTCCCCGCGTTCGGCTCGCCCACCAGTCCCACGTCGGCGATGAGCTTGAGCTCGAGCTCGAGGTCGCGCTCCTGGCCTTCACCGCCCGGCTCCCATTCGCGCGGTGCCTGGTGGGTCGAGGTCGCAAAGCGGGCGTTCCCCCGGCCGGGCCGGCCGCCCTTCGCGACAAGGATGGGCACCTCGGGATCGATCGCCTCGCCGAGGATCTCGCCATTGGCGGAGTCGCGAATGACGGTGCCGGCAGGGACCGGCAGGAAAAGATCGTCGCCCGAGCGTCCCGTCATGTTCTTGCCCTTGCCGTGCAGGCCGCGCTGCGCCTTCCAGATCGTCTGGTACTTGTAGTCGAGCAGGGTCGCGAGGTTGCGATCGGCGCGGACGTAGATGCTGCCGCCGCGGCCGCCATCACCGCCGTCCGGTCCGCCCTTGGGGACGTACTTGAAGCGCGCAAAGGAGCTGGCGCCGGAGCCTCCGGTACCTGCGATGACCTTGACCTGCGCCAGATCTATGAAAGCCATAGTTGCTCAGTTGCGCCGTGCATTTGCGGACATTTCGCCAAGCTTCTGCCGCGCCGACGACGTAAGATCGGGCGAGAGGAGCTCTACCACTTCGTGGAGCAAAGTGCTGCTCGCTCCCGCGTTCATCGCGCCCTTGAGATGCGACAAGAGCTGCGGGCCCGTCTCGAGGACTGCCGTCTGCGCGATCACGCAGAGCTCCCGGCGGACCAGATCGAGTCCGGGACGGGAGAGTACCATGCCATATCCATCCCGTACCATCCACGCATCGAGGGCAGGGTGCAGGGCGCGCACGTTCTCGCGCAACCGCTCGTAGTTCGATCCATATATCACCCGGCACAGGGCCTCTCCGCGGATCCGCCAGGTCTCTAGCGTTTCGGTGGCGGACGCGTCGGTGGCACTCGCACGAACGCCCGATTCCCGGCGCCAGACTGCCGCGGCGCCCAGCGCGCGGGGCCAGCCCACCATCAACATCGAGAGCAGCAGCAGCTCGTCGACCCAGATCGCGGGGACATGGGCAGCCACTGCTTCCCGCGCGCGCCGGGCCAGCACCTCGTCGCGCCCCTCCGCCACCGCCGCGGCGAGGCGGACCAGCGCCCGGGTCGCTGCGTCGAGCGTGACATCCAAGATGGGAGATTGTTCCTGGCTGCGCGACACGAAATTCAACCGTCAGGCGTCGAGAAAGCGCAGCGAGCCCGCCGGCCGCACCTCGCCGACCCGGACGCCGCGCGTGCTCTTGATCGGATGCACCAACGTCGAGGCCAGGGCGCCGGCGGGAAGTCGGGAAGCGGCGGGAAGCCGAGACTCGAGCTGCCGAATTATTTCGAGCAACGCCGGGCCGGATGCCCGCATGTCACCATCCTCAACCTTGAGCGCGATGCCGATGCCCGCGGCCGGGATCGCGGCGCAGTGGATTCCCTCCGCGCCAACTTTCGCGATCACCTGTCCCGGCATCGCCCGCATCAGCTCGGTGCAGAACCGTCCGTCCCCCGCGATGAGCAACGGATGCTCGAGCATCGCGTCGCGCACCCGCGCCAGCTCCGGGGTGGCACCGGCTCCGAGGCTCGCGTACGCCCGGGCCATCGCCGACATCGGTAATCCGTGACAGACCACGGTGCAGCCATCCACGCCCAGCACGAAGTCGGTGGCATCGAGTCCGGTCCAGCGGGTGATCGCGGTCATGATCCGGTCCTGCACCGGATGACCGGCCTGCTCGTACCCCTTCGTCGGCCAGCCGTGATACTTCGCCAGCGCCAGCATGCCTGAATGCTTGCCGGAGCAGTTGCTCCACCGAGGGGTCAGGTGAATCCTCTTGGCCGCGACCTCGCGGGCAATCCTGGGCCCGAGCGGGGGATGGGGACCGCACGCGAGATCTTCCTCGGTGCAGCCGATCGCGGCGAGCATCCGGTCGGTGACCTCGAGATGCACGGGCTCGCTCGAATGGGATGCGCAGGCGAGCGCGAGGGCGTCGCTGCCGAGACCGAACCGGTCGAGGACGCCGTCCTCGACCAGTGGTAGGGCCTGGAACGGCTTGGCGGCGGAGCGCCAGAACGTGAGGTACGACGGATCGCCGGCGGTCGCGATGGTCCGGCCTTCCGCGTCACAAACGGACGCATGGATCCGGTGTACCGACTCCACCGCGGGGCCGCGGATGGCCTCGACTCTCAAATCGCTCATTGGGCGAGGAAAATAGTGCGGTGGGGATCGGGAAGTCGGGAAGTCGGGAGGTCGGGAAGCCGGGAGGTCGGGAGGAGTCAGCCCCTTGCCGAGGACCGCCGGACTGATTGATACAGGCCCATCGTGATGCGCTCGGCCCTCTCACGGCACCCCGCGAGCTCGTCATGGGCCAGCTGCCCGCCGATCCCGACGGCCTTGGCGGATAGGAACAATGAGGACACTTCGGCGAGTGAGCCCAGAGACATGCTCAGAGAGCGAGCAAACTCGCGCGGACCGCGACGGGCACCAGCCTTCGGCAATGTTGCTGGTTGCCGAAAGAGCCGCGCGACGCAGTTGTTGCACAAGAACGTAGCGCTCTATCGTGGGCCATGATGCCGTCTCCCGATACACGGCAATCCACAATGCCTGACACGCCTGCCAAGCTTCCAGCCGCTCGAACATTGCCATGCGGAACAGGGTAGCAGTGGCAATCAAAGAACGCCAACGAAAAACCCGCGAACGAAGGCACAATAAGCGCGGATATCTCCCGGACCCCCGTCCTCCCGTCTCCCAGTCCTCCCG
>DATEOL010000262.1:0-3334 GCA_035274025.1 Gemmatimonadales bacterium
TTCTTCTTTCTGGGCATCACGCCCCGGGACAAGGATTACCTCACGGTCCCGAAGAACCATTCGCCCTATTTCTTCGCCGACGAAGGCGCGCTGCCGGTCGGCGTCCGGCTGATGGCGAATGTGGCACTCGACTACCTGTCCTCGAAGCCGGTGACTCCGTGAAGGACGGGCAGGCGGACAGGCGGACAGGCGGACGCGCGATTCGAGCCTGGCTTTTTCTGGCAGCTGGCAGCTGGCAGCTGGCCGCGTGCCGAAATGCGGAGTCCGCCCCGGGGACATTCATCGCCAATGCCACCATCTACGACGGATCGGGCGACAGCGCGGTCGTCGGGTCGGTGCGCATCCTGGGCGACAGCATCGTGGCGCTCGGCAACATCCAGCCGCGCGAGGATGACTGGTTCATCGATGGCGCGGGCCTGGCACTCTCCCCCGGGTTCATCGACACCCACAGCCACGCGGACTACGGGATCGGCGAGCATCGCGACGCGCTGGCGGCGGTGAGCCAGGGGATTACCACCGTCATCGTGGGACAGGACGGCGGGTCGGAATTCCCGCTCAAGGATTTCTTCACCCGACTCGATTCGGTTCCGGCCGCCGTCAACTTCGCCTCCTACTCCGGGCACAACACGCTCCGGATGGAGGTCATGGGGACCGACTTCCGCCGCCCCGCGACGCCGGCCGAGGTCGACAGCATGCGAACGCTGTTGCTGGCGGACTGGGACGCCGGTGCCATCGGTCTCTCGACGGGCCTCGAGTACGACCCCGGCATCTACTCGTCTCGCAAGGAAGTGCTGGACCTCGCCTCCGCCGTCGGTGCCGAGGGCGGGCGCTACATCAGCCACATCCGCAGCGAGGATCGCGCCTTCTGGGATGCGATCGACGAGATCATCACGATCGGGCGCGAGGGTCACCTCCCGGTGCAGGTCTCCCACGTCAAGCTTGCGATGCGAAGTATCTGGGGACAGGCGGACAGCCTGATCCGGGTGCTCGACCGGGCGCGCGCGGCCGGCATCGAGATCACCGCGGACGTCTATCCGTACACCTACTGGCAGTCGACGCTCACCGTGATGTTCCCGGAGCGGAACTTCAGCGATCGCAAGGCGGCCGAATTCGCACTGCGTGAAGTGGCCGCACCGGACGGGTTGCTGCTCAGCCGCTTCGCCCCCGATTCGAGCTACGTCGGCAAGACCGTGGCGGAGATCTCGCGCATCCGGCACACCGATCCCGCCACGACGCTGATGCGGCTCATCGCGGAGGCGGAGGCGCTCAAGGCGAAGGGCATGGAGGATGTCGAAGGTGTGATCGGCACCAGCATGGATGAAGCCGACGTCGCGAAGCTGATTGCGTGGCCGTGGTCGAGCATCTCGACCGATGGCGAGCTGGCCGGTCGCCACCCGCGCGGCTTCGGCGCCTTCCCCCGTGTCCTCGGCCGGTACGTGCGCGAGCAGCACGTCGTCTCACTGGAAGACGCGGTGAGGAAGATGACCACCTTCCCGGCGCACAACATGGGCATCCAGGGCCGGGGCGTGATCGCCGTGGGAGCCAAGGCCGACCTGGTGCTCTTCGCCGCGGACAGCATCATCGACCGTTCGACCACCACGGCACCGCTCACGCCCGCGGCAGGTGTCCGGATGGTGTGGGTGAATGGCGATGTCGTCTATCAGGATGGCAAGGCTACGGGCCATTATCCGGGGAAGGTGCTCCGCGTCGGGGGGCAGGCGGGACGACGGGAAAGCGGGAAGTGACGCCAAAAAGGCGGCGACGGGGGGCGGCACGCGCGACGCTCGAGCCGATCGAGAAGGCGAGCCGGGACGAGATCGCGGCGCTCCAGCGCAAGCGCATGCGCTGGAGTCTGCGGCACGCGTACGAGAACGTCCCGCACTACCGGAAGAAGTTCCGGGCGGCAGGAGTTCATCCGGACGACTTCAAGCAGCTCGAGGATCTCGCCCGGTTCCCGTTCACCACCAAGGAAGACCTTCGCGCCACCTATCCGTTCGGAATGTTCGCGGTGCCGCGTTCGGAGGTGCTCCGGATCCACGCGAGCTCCGGCACGACCGGCAAGGCGACCGTCGTGGGGTACACGGCGCGCGACCTCAGGACCTGGGCGGAAGTCGGCGCGCGGTCGATGCGCGCGGCGGGCGCGCGCCGGGGGGACATCGTGCACGTCGCCTACGGCTACGGTCTCTTCACCGGCGGGCTCGGCGCGCACTACGCGGCGGAGCACCTGGGCTGTACCGTCATCCCCATGTCGGGTGGGCAGACCGAGAAGCAGGTGCAGCTCATCGAGGACCTCAAGCCGCAGGTGATCATGGTGACACCGAGCTACGTGCTCGCGATCGCCGATGAGTTCGCGCGGCAGGGGAAGGACCCCAGAAAGTCGTCGCTGCTGGTCGGCATCCATGGCGCCGAGCCCTGGACCGATGCGATGCGGGAGGAGATCGAGCGCCGGTTCGCCATGGACGCGGTCGACATCTACGGACTTTCGGAGGTGATCGGGCCCGGTGTGGCGAACGAATGCATCGAAACCAAGGATGGGCTCACGATCTGGGAGGACCACTTCTACCCCGAGATCATCGACCCGGCGACCGGCGAGGTGCTGCCAGACGGGGAGAGCGGCGAGCTGGTGTTTACCTCGCTCACCAAGGAGGCGCTGCCCGTCATACGATATCGCACCCGCGACATCACCAGGCTGCTGCCGGGAACGGCGCGCTCGATGCGCCGGATGGGACGCGTCACGGGGCGTACGGACGACATGCTGATCATCCGGGGCGTGAACGTGTTCCCGACCCAGGTGGAGGAGCTGATCCTGGCGGACCGCCGCCTCGCGCCCCACTACGTGCTCGAGGTGCGGCGCGACGGGCGACTGGATACCCTGACCGTGGTCGTCGAGCCGGCGTCATCTTCGCAGGACGAGACGGCCACCCAGGCTGCGACGGACCAGCTGGGGCGACGTATCAAGGACCGGATCGGCGTGACGTCAGATGTCCGGGCCGCGGAAGTCGGTGGAGTCGTACGCTCGATCGGCAAGGCGAAACGGGTCATCGATCTTCGATAGGCGGGGGCACGGGGCACGGAGCACGGAGCACAAGAGAGGGTTCATGTCATGCGACTCATTGCAATTAATGGACAGCGCCTCCGTGCCCTGTGCCCCGTGCTCTGTGCTCTGGGGTTTATGACGATGTCAGCCCAGGCGCAGGATGCGCGATTGATCAAAGAGGCAAGGGAGAGGTCGAACGCCGCGATCGCGGCGCACGATGCCGACGCGCTCGCGAAGGGGTGGATGGAGACCTTCACGGTCGTGACTTCGACCGGGGCTGTGACATCGGGGCGGGAG
>DATEOL010000263.1:0-13885 GCA_035274025.1 Gemmatimonadales bacterium
GTCCAGTCCCACCTCGCCGGTGAGCGAGCTCAACTGGAGGGGATTGCCGCGGAGTTCCAGCAGGTCGCGCGCGCGCAGGGTCACGCCCGGAACGCTCCCCGCCACTCCAGCTGGCGGCGAAACCGGTCCTCGACCTTGCAGTGCCGGACGGCAACGGTGACTGGAATCATGTCTCCCTCCCTGACTGTTCGGCGATCACTTCCGCCAGGTGAGACTCGGTCGCGCGCGCCGCGGATTCCCAGGTCAGCGTCTCGGCGAAGGCACGCGCCTGCTTCCCGAGGGTGTCGACCAGCGCGGGGCGCTCCGCCAGCTCCAGCATGCGCCGCGCCAGCGCGGGTGCATCTCCGTGCGGGAAGAGATATCCAGTGACGCCGTCACGAACGGAGTCCCGGAGCCCGGGACTGTTCGAGGTGAGCGACGGAGTCCCGCACGCCGCCGCCTCGATCACGGTGAGGCCCCAGCCCTCCTTGACCGAAGGAAATACGTTGGCCCACGAGGTGCGCATCAGCCGAAGCTTGTGCTCGTCGGTGACGAACCCATGAAATCGGACGGCATGGCTCACCCCGAGTCGGCGTGCCAGGGCCTCGAGCCGCGAGCGGTCGTCACCGGTCCCCGCGATCTCGAGGGTCAGGTCGGTCCGTCCCTGCCGCGCAACCGCCAGTGCTTCGATGGCGGTGTCGACGCCCTTGTACCGCTTGAGACGGCCCACATATAAGAAGGATGGGTGCGCGGTGCGGTCAAGGCCGGGTCGGGGACTGAACCCGACCGAGTCGACCCCCGGATGGATGACCCGCACCTGCGATTCCGCGACGCCGCGCGCCACCAGGTCGTCGCGGGTGCTCTCGCTGATCGCGTGAAAGGCCGAGCGTCGATACGCCTTCGGGATCGGCAGCTCGGCCGCCCAGACGATCACCGCCTGCCACCACGGGACCTCCTTGAATGCCGTCGTGCCGAACAAGTGCGGGACAATGACATACGAAGGGACATCGGTGAGGCCGGCGGAAAAGAGCGGCAACTTGTTGACGTCCTCGACCACGATATCGGGACGCTCCTCGGCGAGGGCCCGGCGGATGGCCCCTCGCCCGGTGAGCGTGAAGGTGGTACGGCTTCCCGAACGCGTGATGTCGATATCCTGGATGCGGGTCTTGGAATCCGCGCCCGGCCAGCCAGAGGCGACCAGCCGGATCCGGTGCCCCCGAGCAGCGATCCGGCCGAAGATCTCGAAAAGGTGCAGTTCCGCCCCCCCCGCCTGGGGATTCTCCAGGTCCAGCCAATTGACGAGGAGGATGTTCACAGCTGGCCGAGGTCTCGGGCCACCCGATCGAGAATGCCGTTGATGAACGGGACCGCGGAGGGTGAGGCAAACCGGCGCGTCAGCCAGAGTGCTTCATCGATCACGACCCGAGGAGGGGCGAGCTCCTGCGTCAGCTCCACGGCCGCGATGCGGAGAATGAGCCGCTCGGCAAGGCCGATGCGATCGTGGCGCCAGTGCTCCGAGGCTCGCCCGATCAGCTCGTCGAGAGTCGTCTGCTTTGCGATCGCCGCTTCGCAGAGCGCGAGGGCGCCGTCCAGCTCGGTCGGACTGGGGCGCACGAGATGCGCGACCCCGGGGACCACTTCATCCAGGGAGGGGCGACCCTGGGTCTCCCATGCATAGAGGAGCTGGAACGCGCGCGCCCTGCTTCGGGTCTCAGGCCTGAGCATCGGGCCCCAGCAGTCGGGAGATGACTCCCGCCATTTCGAGCGCGGCCTGGGCCGCTTCATGGCCCTTGTTCCCAGCCGGGCCGCCGGCGCGCGCGCTGGCCTGCTCCAGCGTCTCGGTGGTGAGGAGGCCGAACCCGACCGGTATCGCGTGTTCCCGCGCGACCTCGGCGAGCACCCGCGCGGTCTCGCCCGCCACGAACTCGAAATGCGGCGTCTCGCCACGCACCACGGCGCCCAGGGCGACGAGGGCCTGGTACCGTCCGCTCCGCGCGCACGCTTCCGCGGCAACCCCAAGCTCGAAGGCGCCGGGCACGTGGATCACGTCCACACCGCCGTCCTCGATGCCGGCCTCGCGGCAGGCGGCGCGTGCGCCGTCCAGCAGCCCGCCGGTGACGCGCTCATGGTACCGGCTCACCAGGATTGCAACCCGAAGCGGCATGATCAGTGGGCGAGGAAGTGGCCGAGCAGGTCCCGCTTGGCGTCGAGGTATCCGCGGTTCTCCGGATTGATGTGGGTCTCGAGCGGGACGCGCTCGGTGATCTCCAGCCCATAGGCGTCGAGTCCCACGACTTTCCGCGGATTGTTCGTCATGAGACGGATGGTCGAGAGACCGAGGTCGCGGAGGATCTGGGCACCGATGCCGTAGTTCCGGAGGTCGGGGGCGAAACCGAGCTTCTGGTTCGCCGCCACGGTGTCCTCGCCCGAATCCTGGATGACGTAGGCGCGGAGCTTGTTGAGCAGCCCGATCCCCCGCCCTTCCTGGTCGAGGTAGACGATGACGCCGCGACCTTCCTCGACGATCCGCCGCATCGCCGCCTCCAGCTGCGGCCCGCAGTCGCAGCGGAGCGAGCCGAACACGTCGCCCGTCAGGCACTTCGAGTGCATGCGGACCAGCACGTTCTCCTGCCCGGCGACCTCGCCGTGGATCAGGGCGATGTGCTCATGGTCGTCGACGTCGTTCTTGTACCCGATGATCCGGAACTCGCCATGATCGGTCGGCAGCCGCGCCTCCGCCACCCGATGGACCAGGCGCTCGGTGCGGAGCCGGTACTTCACCAGGTCGGCGACGGTGACGAACGTGAGGCCGAACTTCTCCGCGATGTCGGTCAGCTCGGGCTGCCGCGCCATCGTGCCGTCGGCGTTCAGGATCTCGCAGATCACACCGGCGGGCAGGAGGCCGGCGAGCCGCGCCAGGTCGACGCTCGCCTCGGTCTGGCCGACACGCTGGAGGACACCGCCGGGCCGGGCCCGAAGCGGGAAGACGTGGCCGGGGCGGCGAAGGTCCGAGGGTCTCGCGTCGGTGTGCAGCGCCACCTGAATGGTCGCGGCGCGGTCCGCGGCGGAGATACCGGTGGTGACACCGAAGCGGCGATCCGCGTCCACGCTCACGGTGAACGCGGTCCCCATGTCCTCGGAGTTCCGCTCGGTCATCTGGGGAAGGCCGAGCTGGTCGCAGCGCTCGGGGGTCAGCGCGAGGCAGATGAGCCCGCGCCCGTGCTGCGCCATGAAGTTGACGATCTCGGGCGTGACCAGCTGCGCGGCGCACACGAAGTCGCCCTCATTCTCGCGGTCGGGATCGTCCGCAACGATAACGACCTTGCCGTTCCGAAGGTCTTCGATGGCCTGGTCGATAGTTCCGAACACGGGCGACGGGCTACAGGCTACGGACGAGGGCTGCGCGAGCGTTTCGCCCGTCGCCCTTCGCCCGTCGCCATGGCAGAGATGTACTTCCCAATCATGTCCCCTTCCACATGAACCACTGACCCCCGGCGCAGTTGCCCCAGCGTCGTGTGCTGCAAAGTAAACGGAATCAGTGAGAGCCTGACGGTGGATTTTGCCGGCATCGCCACGATCGTCAGGCTCACTCCATCGACGGTGATCGACCCGAGCGGGACCGAAACCCGGGCCACGTCGCGAGGCACGTCGACCTCGACCACGACGGCATCTTTTCGCCGCACCACGGACCGCACCCTCCCCAGGCCATCCACGTGGCCCTGGACGATGTGGCCGCCCAGGCGGTCACCGACGCGAAGCGCGCGCTCGAGATTGACCCGGTCCCCCGGCTGCGCGTTTCCGAACCGGGTGCGGTCGAGTGTCGTATCGATCACATGGACCGTGAAGGTTCCCCGTCCGAGCCGCACCACGGTGAGGCAGGCGCCGTCGATGGCGATGCTCTCACCGCGCTCCAGCCCGCGAAACGGCGCCGAGATCCGGAGCTCGAGACCCTCCGAGGCCCTCGAGACGGCGCGAATCTCACCCACCGCGGTTACCAGTCCGCTGAACATTGCTATGTCCGGTCGAGGACCAGGAGGGTGTCGTCGCCCAGCGCGCGCCGCTCCGCAACCGTCCATCGGAAGACCTGTTCGAGCAGCTCGCTCGGCAATCCCGCGAAGGCCGGGACGCCGCTGTCACCGAGGAAAAGCGGGCACTGGACCCAGTAGAATCGATCGACCAGCTCTTCGGCCAGGAGGCGGGCCGCGAGCCGACCCCCTCCCTCGACCAGGATCGATCGCACACCTTCCGCGGCAAGCGCTTCGAGTCCCTCGCGCAAGTCGGTCGCCTGGGACACCGTGACTCCTGCTTCCTCGTATTCGTCCCGCAGGTGACCACCGGGCTCGCGCTCCCCGACGACGGTGACGGGAATGTCGCGCGCCGTGCCAATCAGCTTGTGCGCCCCGGTGATGTCCCCGTTCCGGTCGAACACGATGCGCCGCGGAGCCAGGCGAGGCTGGAGCGGGCCCCGGACCGTGAGCGCGGGATCATCGGATCGCGCGGTGCGACCGCCCACCGCGATCGCGTCGAAGCCGGCGCGCAGCCATTGAACCCACTCCCGCGCCGCCTCACCCGAGAGCCATCGGGCGCGGCCGGTGTAGTCGGCGATCCGTCCGTCGATGCTGGTAGCGAGCTTGAGCGCCACGAAAGGCCGCCCGGTCCCCCGCCAGCCATGGAAGAAGGCGGCGTTCTGGCGGAGCACGTCGGCTTCCATGGCTACCCGGTCGATCGCGACACCCGCGGCGAAGAGCTCGGCCGCGCCGCCACCGGCCTGCGGATTCGGATCCCCGGCGGCATACACCACTCGCTCGATACCGGCGGCGCGGATGGCCGCGGTGCACGGAGGGGTCTTGCCGTGATGCCGGCAGGGCTCGAGGCTCACCACCATCGTGGCGCCGTGCGCCTCGGCGCCCGCGGCGCCGAGCGCGACGACTTCGGCGTGCGGTCCCCCGAACTCCGGGTGGAATCCTTCCCCGAGGATCTCGCCGTCCTTGAGGATGACGGCGCCGACCATGGGGTTCGGATGCACCCGCCCCCATCCGTTCCAGGCGAGGGCGAGGGCCCGCTCCATGGCCTCCGCTTCCGTCACGGACAGCGACGGTCAGACGGGCTGACGGGCAGGCGGGCAATGATCAAGCCAAGCGAACCTCTGTCGCGCCGGCCTTGATCGAGCCAATCACCCACGTGTCGACACCGGCTGCCTTGGCGGCCGCGCGGGCTTCATCCACGAGGTCCGCAGGCATCGCGGCGATGAGACCGATGCCGAGGTTGAACACGTTACGCATCTCCTCGTCGCTCACCCGGCCTCCGCGCTGGATCAGCTTGAAGAGTGGCGGGAGCGGCCAGGCAGAGGGATCGACCTCCGCCCGCGTGTCGGGCGGGAGAATGCGCACCAGGTTCCCCGCGATGCCGCCGCCGGTGATGTGCGCCAGCCCGTGCACGCGGGCGATGACGGGCCGCACTGCCGCCGCATAGGAGCGGTGGACCGCGAGCAGCGCGTCGCCGAGGGTGGTGCCCAGCTCGGCCACGTAGGAGTCGACGCTGTGCCCCATCCGCTCGAAGACGACGCGGCGCGCGAGCGTGTACCCGTTGGTGTGCAGGCCTGAAGAGGCGTAGCCGATCAGCACGTCGCCGGGAACGATGCGATCGCCATGCAGCGCCTGGTCCTCTTCGACCACGCCGAGGATCGTGCCGGCGAGGTCGAAATGGCCGTGCTGGTAGAGACCGGGCATCTGCGCGGTCTCACCACCGGCGAGGACCATCTCATGGGCGCGGCAGCCCCGGGCCACGCCTTCCACCAGCTCCGCGATCTCCTGCACCGCAAGCCCGGCGCCGGCCACGTAGTCCATGAATGCGATCGGCACGGCGCCATGGACCAGGATGTCGTTCACGCTGTGGTTGACGAGGTCCTCGCCGACCGTGTCGAGCCGTCGGGCGTCGCGCGCGACCAGGACCTTGGTCCCCACCCCGTCGGTGCTCATCACCAGGATCGGGCGGCGATAGCCGGCGGGAACGCGGACCATTCCGCCGAACGATCCGACCGCCCCCGCGGCGAGCGGGGTCCGCGTGCTCTCCACCAGCCGCGCGATCCGCGCCTTCGCGGCCTCCGCGATCTCGAGGTCCACACCGGCCGCGGCATACTGGCGCTCAGTCATCGATCGGCTCCGCGACGGGAACGTGGGTCAGGTCGGTGAACTCGCGCACCCGCGTGACCAGGTCTTCGGGTGAAATCGTCTCGAAGCCGCGGACGCCGAATCCCGCCACCGCGTACGAGCCCATCGCGGCACCATACACCATCGCGCGACGGATCGCCTCGGGGGTAACCGTTCCCGCGCGGGCCAGGTATCCCATGAATCCGCCCGCGAACGCGTCGCCCGCGCCGGTGGGGTCGAAGACTTCTTCCAGCGGAAACGCGGGCACGTAGAAGGTGCGGCCGGGCTCGAGCAGGAGCGCGCCGTGCTCGCCCTGCTTGATCACCACGCGGCTCGGGCCGCGGGCCAGGATCCACTTCCCGGCGCGATGAATGTTCCAGTCGCCGGAGAGCTCGCGGGCCTCGGTGTCGTTCACCATCAGGATGTCGACCCGCTTCAGCAACTCGAGCAGGTCGGGCCGCTTCCGCTGGATCCAGTAGTTCATCGTGTCGCAGGCGACCAGCCGTGGTTTCCGGATCTGGTCGAGCACCCCGAGCTGCAGCTCCGGGTCGATGTTCCCGAGGAAGACGAACTCGCACTCCTCCCATCCCTTGGGGAGCCGTGGCTTGAACTCGGCGAACACGCCGAGCCGCGTCTCCAGCGTCTCCCGACTCTGGAGGTCGTAGGAGTACTTGCCCTTCCAGCGGAAGCTTTCGCCTTTCGCCTTCTCCACCCCGCCCCAATCGATGCCCAGCGGTGTCAGGCGGTCGAGCTCGTGCACCGGATAGTCGTCGCCGATGACGCCGACGACCCGGACTTCGTGCAGGAGCGCCCCGGCCACCGCGAAATAGACGGCCGAGCCGCCCAGGGCGTCGGCGGTTTCGCCGAACGGAGTAAAGACCGAATCCAGCGCGATGCTGCCCACCACGACCAGGCTCATGCGTTACATCCTGTCGGGAGCGGTGAGGCCCAGAACGGCGAGGCCGTTGGCTAGAACGGTGCGGGCCGCGCGCGCAAGCACCAGGCGGCTGCGCTCGATCGGCTCCGGTTCACCGAGCACGCGGCACTTGTGATACCAGCCGTGGGTGACCCGGGCCAGGTCCTCCAGGTAGGCGCAGATGCGATGCGGCTCCCGATCCCGCGCCGCGCGCTCGATGGTCACCGGAAACGCCGTGAGCGCCTTCGCCAGCTCGGCATCTTCCGGCTCGGGCAGGCCGGCCATGTCGACGTCCGAGCCCACGCTCGCCGGGTCGCGCCCCGCCACGCGGAAGATGCCGCTCATCCGGGCGTGGGCCATCTGGACATAGAACACCGGGTTCTCGTCGGTCTGGCGGGTGGCGAGGTCGACGTCGAAGTTGAAGGGGCTGTCACCCCGCCGCATCAGGAAGAAGTAGCGCGCGGCATCCACGCCGACCATGTCCACCAGGTCGCGGAGGGTGACGTAGTCGCCGGCGCGCTTGGACATCTTCACCTCTTCCCCGCCCTTCATCACCTTCACCAGCTGGACCAGGGCGACGTCGAAGAAGTCGTCGGCATAGCCGAGCGCCTTGAGGACCGCGCGCATCCGGGGGATGTAGCCGTGATGATCGGCGCCCCACACGTCGATCGCGAAGCGGAAGCCCCGCTCGTGCTTGTTGACGTGATACGCGATGTCCGGCACGAGGTAGGTATAGGTGCCGTCCTGCTTCCGAAGCACGCGATCCTTGTCGTCACCGAAGTCGGAGGTCCGGAGCCAGAGGGCACCGTCCTTCTCATAGGTGAGACCGCGCTCCGCAAGCACCGCGAGGCCGTGGGCAACCTTCCCGTCATCGTACAGCGACTGTTCCGACGTCCACACGTCGAACCGGACCCGCATCGACTCGAGCAGCTCGCGCTGCTCCTCGCGCATGAGGGTGATGACCCAGGGACGAAGCACCCGGCGGGCCGCGTCGTACTCGCCGGTCAGGAGCGCGGGGGCGAATTCCTTGCGCGCGCTCTCCGCCGCTTCGGCGACGTATTCGCCATGATAGCCACCCTCAGGCGGCTCCTGGCCGTGATGGCGGGCCCAGAGCGACTGCACCAGCTTGTCGATCTGCACCCCCGCGTCGTTGACGTAGAACTCGCGGATGACCGTATGGCCGGTCCACTCGTAGAGCGCCGCGATCCCGTCGCCGAGGGCGGCGCCGCGGCCGTGACCCACGTGCAACGGTCCGGTGGGATTGGCGGAGACGAACTCCACATTCACGGTCACGCCGGCGCCCGCGATGCTCCTCCCGTAGTCCGGGCCCTGCTCGACGATCTGGCGGACCTGCGCGGAGAGCTCATCACCCGCGAGCCAGAAGTTGATGAACCCGGGACCGGCGAGCTCGATCCGGGTCACGAAGGTCGCCGGGAGCTCGAGCTGGCCCATGATCCGCTCGGCGATGGCGCGCGGGTTCTGCCGGAGTGGTTTGGCGAGCACGAGGGCGAGGTTCGTCGCGAGATCCCCGTGGCCACTGTCGCGGGGGCGCTCGAGGGTGAACGACACGTCAGGCGTCCCGAGCCGGGCGGCGACCCGCTCGAGCTCGGCGCGCAGCACCTCGCTCATTCGGAGGCCTTCTTGGCCTTGTCGGCCTTCGGCTCCGGCTGGGAAGGGGACGTATCGGACTTCTCGGACTTCGCGGTCTTCTCGGGCTTTGCTTCGGTCTTGGGAGCGGACTCGTCAGGCGCCTTGCGGGGGCCCTTGCCGTCCTTGCCGTAGTCGGTGATGTAGAAGCCGGAGCCCTTGAACACGAAGCCCGCACCACCCGAAATCTTCCGCGATGCCACCTTGCCGCAGACGGGACATTTCACCCGGGCGGTGTCGGACATCTTCTGGAATTTTTCGAATTCGTGGCCCTGAGGGCAGCGGTATTCGTAAGTCGGCATAGCCATTGAAAATAACACGCCGAGGGACCACGGTGGGGCTCACCGGAGGCGAAGGTCTCCAAGGTCTCAAAGGTCTCAAAGGTCTCAAAGGTCTCACCCTGACTTGTGGAAACCTTGGAGACCTTGGAGACCTTGGAGACCTGCGAGACTTATGTGCGCGGAGTCGAGAGAGTCACAGGATCCAGTTGGCGTATGGCGACCAGCACGGCGTCCCTGCCGTTGAACTGCATCGGATGCGAGGTCGTCTCGACCGGCACGACCGATCCATCGGACAGCCGGTGACGCCACTGCCTGGTGCGAAACCAGCCTTCCGGGCGGGAGCGAACGACCTCGAGGACCTTGGGAATGTCCTCCGGGGGACGGATGTCGGTGATCTTCCGGCGCAGGAACTCCTCGCGCCCCCACCCGTACCGATCCACCGCCGACTCGTTCACGTCGAGGAAGAAGAGGGTCTCCCGGTCATAGACCCACATGGCGAACGGGTTTTCGCGGAAGATCACGCGAAACTGTTCCTCCGCCGATCGGAGCGCGTCCTCGAGCTGCTTCTCGGGCGTGATGTCGGTGAGCGCCGCGACGTAACCCAGCAGGCGACCGGTGGAATCCCGCTCCGGGACTACCTGCGCCAGCACCCAGATGAGCGACCCGTCGGCGCGACGGAGCCGGTACTCGCTGCGGAGCGGGGTCCCGTTGCCCGACGGGATCCATTTATCCCATTCGCTGAGGACCCGCTCCTGGTCGGCCGGATAGATCACGGTGCGCCATCCGTCACCGAGCGAATCGAGCATGCCGAACCCGGTAAGCTCGCTCCAGCGCCGGCTGACATAGAGGCAGCGGCCCTGGGCGTCGGTCCGGAAGATCGCGACCGGCACGACCTCGGCGAGCGCCTGGTAGCGCTGCTCCACCGCGTCGAGCGACTCGAGCACCGCCTGCATCGCGGCGAGGTTGCGGATCAGGAGGATCCAGCCGTTGGTCCCGGTGTACTTCCGCGGCGCGAAGGTGCACTCCAGCCTGAGGATGTCGCCGCCCGGAACCGCGGCCTGCATCGAGAGCCGCCGGGGAGAGATCGGACGCGAGGTCGTTCGGAGCTGGCGGATCTGGGCGGCGTGCTGCGCGATGATGTCGCCAGGGATCAGCGCCGTGACCGACTTTCCAATGGCGAAATCCGCCGAGACCCCGAAGACCCGTTCGGCGCCCTCGTTGATGTAGACGATCGTGAGGTCGTCATTGAGGAGGATGCACCCGTCGGTCCCCCCTTCCACGATGCGAAGCAGCTCGTCAGGGCTCGGCCGGGGCTCGATGTGATCCCGCTCCGCGAGCTGGGCCTTGAGCCGGGCATTTTCGGCCTGCAGCTCGGCTTTTTTGGGGCGGAAACGACGGGGTGACATGGCTTGGAAACTATGCAGGCTGCGGGCCGCGGGCGACAGGCTACGGGGAGGATTCGACTAGGCGTCGCCTGTCGTCGGTCGCCCGTCGCCACCTGCCAGGCGAGAAAGGACCTCACGGTCGACGACGTGCCCGCCAGCGAACCAATGCATGGTGTAGCGCACATTGGCAGCGTCGAGGCGCTCCAGTCCCTGCTCCACCCGGTCCCTGCTGTAGTACCGGTCCCTGTCTCCCATCACGACATTGAGGTCGGCTGCGTTGAGCCGGTCGACAATGGTCTCGACCGGCGGGTCCGGGGGCAGCTCCCCACCCCAGATGACCAGCCTCGCCGCGCCGGTGCGGCCGAGCGACAGCCAGCGCGCCGCGGTGGCCGATCCCTGCGAAAAGCCGTGGACCTCGACCCGCGGAGCGTCGAGCCCGGAGAGGAATCGCTCGCCTACCTCGTCGAGATAGTCGACATAGTCCCGGATCTCGGCCTCGCGATCCTCGCTCGTCATCCACGTTGCACCCACCTTCTTGCCCGCGTGGTCGGTGTAGAAATGGTTGAGGCCTTCGGGCGCGATGACGACCCGACCTGGCCTGACCGCGGGCGCGAAGTCCTCGATGAACTGCCCCGCGAGCTGCCCGAAGCCATGGAGCACGAACCAGACCTCGGTGGCGCCCGCGACTTCTCCCAGGTGGTAGACTCGCGTGCTCTTCCGCGCGTGCAGGCGGGTCAGCTCAGGTGTGTTCGCCATGTTCCTCATGCGCGGCGGGACGAACCGCGAGATCGATCGCCAGGAAAAGAGTCTTCGAAAACGGATAGAACAGCACCGGAGTCAGCAGCGCGAGGCTGGGGAGTCCGTACTGGAGCAAGCTCCACGGCGGATCGGGCCAGGTTTTTACCAGCGTGGTGACGAACAACACCGCGGTGATTCCTTCGGCGAAGAGCAGGTTGAGCCAGAAGCCCCCCAGGCTGTACCCGCTCTCCTTCCGGTTGAGGATGAGACCGCACGAAGGACACTTGTCCTTCATGCGCAGCCAGGAATCAAAGATCGGTTTCCCACCGCAATTGGGGCAGCGACGACGCAGCGCGCGTCCCAGCAGGGTGCCAACGGATGGACGGGTCATGCCTGGTATGTCCCCCAGGTAGCACGGAAGGCGTTGCCGATTTCACCCAGCGTCACGCGGGCCCGCACCGCCTCGACGAGGCGCGGCATGAGGGGCTCGTCAGTTCGCGCCGCCGCTTCGAGCTGTTCGATCATTGCCGCGGCCCGCGCGCCATCACGCTTCTTTCGCGCCGCGGCGAGCCGCTCGCGCTGCCGCGCCGCGAGCTGCGAGTAGTCCGGCGCGGGCACGATCGGCGCCGGCGTCCCATCGTTGTACTTGTTGACGCCAACGATGACCTGCTTCCCCTGCTCCACCGCCTGCTGTTGGGCCCAGGCACTCCGGCCGATCGCATCCTGGAACCAGCCGCGCTCGACGGCGCGCACCGCGCCCCCCATCGCGTCCACCTCGGCGATCAGCGCGCGGGCCTCCTGTTCGATCCTGTCTGTCAGCGCCTCGACGTAGTAGCTCCCACCCAGCGGGTCGACGGCACCGGTGACACCGCTTTCGTTGGCGAGGATCTGCTGGGTGCGGAGCGCCAGGGTCGCCGCTTCCGCGGTGGGAAGGGCCAGGGCCTCGTCGTAGCCATTGGTATGGAGGGACTGGGTGCCGCCCAGGACAGCCGAGAGTGCCTGCACGGTGGTCCGGACCACATTGTTGAGCGGCTGCTGGGCCTGCAGAGTGACGCCGCCGGTCTGGGTGTGGAAGCGAAGCCGACAGCTCACCTCGTCGCCGTTGAATCGTTCGCGGAGCAGCGTCGCCCAGAGCCGGCGCGCCGCGCGGAACTTGGCCGCCTCCTCGAAGAGGTCGTTGTGGGCGGCGAAGAAGAAGCTCAGCCGCGGGCCGAACGCCTGCAGTGGAATCCCGGCCGCGAGGGCGCGTCCGACATACTCGAGCGCGTTCGCCAGCGTGAAGGCGACTTCCTGCGCCGCGGTCGCGCCGGCCTCCCGCATATGGTACCCGCTGATCGAGATGGGATTGAAGTTCATCTCTTCCTCGACCACAAAGCGGAACACGTCGGTCACCAGGCGAAGCGACGGCTCGGCGGGGTAGATGTAGGTCCCGCGCGCGATGTACTCCTTGAGAATGTCGTTCTGGACGGTGCCGCCGAGCTTGGCGTGCGGCACGCCGGTTTCCTCACCCACCACGACATACATCGCGAGCAGCGTCGAGGCCGTCGCGTTGATCGTCATCGACGTGGTGACCTGGTCGAGCGGAATGCCGCGGAAGAGGTCGTGCAGGTCATCCACGGTGTCGATCGCGACGCCGACGCGTCCCACTTCGCCCTCGGCCATCGGGGCATCGGAGTCGTGACCCATCTGGGTCGGCAGGTCGAACGCCGTGGAGAGTCCG
The DNA here is from genome assembly GCA_035274025.1 of Gemmatimonadales bacterium. Taxonomy (GTDB): domain Bacteria; phylum Gemmatimonadota; class Gemmatimonadetes; order Gemmatimonadales; family GWC2-71-9; genus SZUA-320. The sequence continues at coordinate 12,816 of DATEOL010000263.1, forward strand.
GTCTGTCCCGCGTCGAGCAGCGCGTGAAAACGGCGGTTGGTGTCCTCGGCGGTGCCGAACCCCGCGTACTGGCGCATGGTCCAGAGACGCGACTGGTACATCGACGGATGGATGCCGCGCGTGAATGGCCACGCCCCGGGCTTGCCCGGGTCCCCGCTCCAGTCCTCCGGGCCCCAATACGCCTTGCTCACGACGTCGCTCCGTTGAGGGTGAGGGTCTTCGTGACGAACTCGACATCCTTCTTCGAGCCGATCACCAGTGGCGTCCGCTGGTGCAGCTCGGTCGGCTGGATGTCGAGCACCCGCTCGATGCCGTTGGTCGCGGCGCCGCCGGCCTGTTCGGCGATGAGGGCCATCGGGTTGGCTTCATAGGACAGCCGCAGCTTGCCCCTGGGATTCCTGCTGTCCCCGGGGTAGAGGAAGATCCCGCCCGCGATGAGGTTGCGGTGGAAGTCGGCCACCAGCGAGCCGATGTAGCGGCTGTTCTTGGCCTTCATCGCCTCGGGCTGCTCGCCGTGGAAGGCTCGCACCGCGAGCTGCATGCCCCGGGTCCAACGGTAGAAATTGCTCTCGTTGACGCTCAGGTACACGCCGGTCTCGGGCATGCGAAGGTTTTCATGCGAGAGCACGAACTCGCCGATGGTGGGATCAAGCGTAAACCCGTGCACCCCGCTCCCGGTGGTATAGACCAGCATCACGCTCGATCCATACATCACGTATCCCGCCGCCACCTGCCTGTTGCCGGTCTGGAGCACATCGTCCACGCACGGTTTGCCTTCGCTCACCCGGCGGTAGATGCTGAAGATCGTGCCGACCGCGCCGTTGACGTCGATGTTCGACGACCCGTCCAGCGGATCGATCAGCACGGCGTAGCGCGCCCCGTCGGTCTCCGCGAGGAGCGTGGGCTCGGGGTCTTCCTCGGAAGCCATCACGCAGACCCGGCCGGCCTGATGCAATGCACTCTTCATGCTCTCATTGGCGAACACGTCGAGCTTCATCTGCTCTTCGCCCTGGACGTTCACCGCGCCAGCCTGGCCCAGGATGTCCATGAGTCCCGCGCGCCGGATCGAC
>DATEOL010000264.1:0-5941 GCA_035274025.1 Gemmatimonadales bacterium
GAAGAGACGAAGAGACGAAGAGACGAAGAGACGAAGAGACGAAGAGACGAAGAGACGAAGAGACGAAGAGACGAAGAGACGAAGAGACGAAGAGACGAAGAGACGAAGAGACGAAGAGACGAAGAGACTACGAAACGATGAGACCACCATGAGACGCGCCCTGCTTGCCACCGCCGCCCTGCTCGCCGCCGCCTGCGAGGGGAACTTCGTTGCTCCAGAGGACGGAGAGGAGCAGACGTGGGAGTACACCGCGTATGACTTCAACAATCAGGCAGTGGTGAGCGGAACATTCCTCGTTCGCGCCCAGGGCCGGAACTTCACGGGTTCCTGGGAAACCCGACTGCTCAAGACCGGCGCGGAAGTGGGACCTCAGGTCGGAACCGGTGATCTCTGGGGAGAGTGGGACACCGAGGGCCAGAGCGTGATGTTCGACATGAATCCGGGCTGGGCGGACAACAACGTCTACCTGGTGGGTGCGCCGGATGGCAGTTTCCTCAAGGGAAACTGGTCGCACAGTACTCTGACTGGCGTGCGCACCGGCGGTCAGTTCACGGCCAGGCGCACCGACTAGAGCAAAGAGCGGAGAGCCTCGTAGGGGCCGGGCAATGCCCGGCCCTTCTTTTTTGGGGCTCATTCGGGAATTCCGGGGGCAGATCGCAGGTTTCACCCATATCCAGCGTCGTCCCATTCCGAGTGGAGATCCCTACCGCCGTCCACAGATTCCCACCGATTTCAAGGATTCTCACCGAGCGATCGCGGCGCGGGACGGATCAGGTCGAGCGGAGTCCGGGCAGTTGTTGTAAACAACAGCTACGGCACACCGCTTAGGCCTGGATCTCAGTCAGGGTTGTTCACCATACCATTCGGGTCGAGCCACACCGGGGGAATTGGAACAGCCGGTCCCTCTAGCGCTTTCAATGGGGACTAAACTATTCTGGAATATCAAAATGATTTGAGAACGGTTTTCATGTATTGGAACGCACGAAACATCGCGCTTTTCCTCGCCCTTGGCGCCTTTCCAACGGGGCTGGGGGCCCAGACTGGTCTCCTGGTCGTTTCCCACGGGGCCAACGCGGAATGGAATGGTCAGGTGCGTCAGACCATGGCCCAGGTCCAGTGGGATGGACCGGTGGGCGCGGCCTTTCTCATGGGACCCGAGGCGGAAGGGGCGGGGTGGAACCAGGCGGTCGCCGCGCTGGTTGCCAGGGGTGCGAAGTCGATCGTGGTGGTCCCGCTCATGGTCTCATCCCACGGCAGCCACTATCGCCAGGTCCAGTTCTACGCCGGTGTGATCGACAGTCTGCCCGCGGAGCTGGCAGGACATGACCACGGCAAGCACGAGAACCCTCCGGTCCCGATGGCGGTGACCGCGGCGCTCGACGCAGCCCCGGAAATGCTCGAAGCGCTGATGCAGCGTTGGGGTGGACTCGATGCCGCGCGAAAGGATGCACCACTCGTGCTGCTCGGTCACGGACCCCAGGGTCCTGACGACGCGGCGAAGTGGGTCGCCGCTTTCCAGAGCGCCCTCGACCAGCTCAAGTCCGCGGGACACCACGCCGAGGGCCGCTCCGCCCTGCTCCGCGACGACGCAGCCCCCGATGTTCGCGCGGCCTCGATCCGCGAGATGCGGGACACCGTGTCCGCGCTCGCGGCGCGCGCGGGTGATTCCGTGACCGTGATGACGGTGCTGATCTCGCAGGGAGGGATGCAGCGGGTGACGATCCCGAAGGACCTCGAAGGTCTCCCGGTCCGATACGCGCCGGTGTCGCTCACACCGCTCGCCGCGATCGCCCGCTGGATTGAACGGGTCGGCATCGAAGCCCAGGAGAAAATCTCGACGGTGCGGTGAGCACGGGGCCCGGGGCGCGAACAACCCAGGCGCCTCCCGTGCTCCGTGCCCTGTGCTCCGTGCTCCTACCGGCCGATCCCATACTTCCGCAATGCAGCGCGGACTTTGTCCAGCGGAATGGCTTCGCTCTTTCCCCAGCGGCTTTCGACCGTCGTCGCCATGAAGATCGAGTTGTAGATCGCTTCTTCCGTCGCTTCGACCGCCGCGGCGAACAGTCCCGCCATGTCATCATTCGGCAGGTCGGCGACCGTAGGCGCGGGCTGGCCCATCTGCCTCGGCACCTTGCGCCGCACCGATTCCGCTGTGCTGAACGCGATCGCGTAGTCGCCCGATCCGTTCGACGCGAACGATCCGGTGCGGGCGAGGCCCATGATCGCGCGGGCCGCGAGGCGCTCGAGATTACGGTCCGACAGCGGCGCGTCGGTCGCCACCACCATGATGATCGAGCCGTCACCCGGTTGCGGGTCGACCAGCTGCTTGAAGGCGTAGCTGCCCAGCTCCTTCCCGACCGGCGCCCCGAGAACCTGGAGAATCCCGCCGAAATTGCTCTGCACGAGGACCCCAACCGTCCAACCGCCCAACCGACCGGGGATTACCCGCGACGAAGTCCCGATGCCCCCCTTCCAGCTGAACGCCTGGGTGCCGGTGCCCGCGCCCACGCTTCCTTCCGCGACTGGCCCGGTCGTCGCACCCTCGAGCGCGGCGCGCACCGCGGCGGCGGTGATCGGTCGCGATCGAATGGCGTTGAGCCCGCCATCGTTGGTCTCACCCACGATGGGGTTGATCGAGCGGACCTCCTCCATCCCCGGGCGCGCGAGCATCCACTCCACCATCGCGTCGGCCGCTCGCCACACACAGAGCGTGCAGGTGAGCAGGATCGGCGTCTCGATCTCGCCGAGCTCACGGAGCTGCGTCACGCCGAGGAATTTCCCGAAGCCATTTCCGACGTGAAATCCCGCCGGGACACGATCAAAAAACTGGTTGCCTCCGTGAGGCAGAATCGCGGTCACACCGGTCCGGACCGAGTCGCCTTGGATGAGTGTGGAGTGCCCGACCCGGACCCCGGCGACATCCGTGATCGCGTTGGAAGCGCCCGGTGAAAAGACGCCTGGAGCCACGCCGAGATCGCGTGCCCGGGCCCGGGATTGGGCTGCGACAGGAACCGCGAATACCACGAGGAACCAGACAGTCGTTCGGAGGAACCGCATGGCCACTGCTCCATATGTGATTGTGAGACAACAACTTATTTTAGGGCTTCCGGCTCGCTTCACAAGCCGGGGAATGGCTTGAACCTTGCCCCTTCCCCCGTTCATGAACTCCCTGCGGAAGATCCGGTTCCGCCCCGCGATCGTCGTGGGGACCCGGCCGGAGGCTATCAAGATGGCCCCGGTGGTGCGCGCCTTCGAGGCGCGTCCCGACCTCTATCAGCCCATCGTCATCGCCACGTCGCAGCATCGCGAGATGCTTACGCAGGCGATGCAGGCCATGGGACTGACCGCGGACGTCGACCTCGGCCTTACCCACACCAACCGCACGCTTGCCGAATTCACCTCGCACGCGTTGCTCGCGCTCACGCAGTGCTTTGCCGATGTGAAGCCCGACCTCCTGCTGGTGCAGGGCGACACCAGCACCGTGGTCTCCGCGGCGCTCGCCGCGTTCTATCAGGGAATTCCGATCGGTCACGTCGAGGCCGGCCTTCGCTCCGGCGACATGCACCGCCCGTTTCCGGAAGAAGCGAATCGGCGCATCGCGAGCGTCGCCACCGATCTCCACTTCGCGCCGACCGAGCGCGCGCGGGAGAATCTGCTCCGCGAAGGCATCCAGCCGACCGAGATCTACGTCACCGGCAACACCGTGGTCGACGCGCTCGCCAGCATCCCGCCGCGCGATCACTTCGACGACCAGATGCTCGACCGCGTCGACTGGAAGAAGCCGACGATCGTTGTCACGGTGCACCGTCGCGAGAGCCTCGGCGGCCACCTGCACGCGCTCTGCAGCGCCTTCAAACGTCTGCTCGCCCGGCACGCCGAAGCGCAGCTGGTGTTCCCGGTGCACCTCAATCCGAGGGTGCGGGAAGTCGTCTTCGGGGAGCTGCACGATGTGCCCGGCGTCAACCTGCTCGATCCGCTTTCGTATCCGGACCTGCTGGAGTCCCTCCGCCGCTGTCACTTCGTGATGAGCGATTCGGGCGGAATCCAGGAAGAAGCGCCGTCGTTCCGGAAGCCGATCCTCATTCTCCGCTCGATCACCGAGCGCCCCGAGGTCGTGGAGTCGGGCTTCGGGCGACTGGTCGGGACCGATCCCGACGTCGTCGTCGCGGCCGCGGGCCAGCTCCTCTCCGATCCCGGCGCCTATCACCGCATGACCGCGGGCACCAATCCATTCGGTGATGGCCGCGCCTCGGAAAGGATCGTTGCGATCGTGGCCGAACGGTTCGGCCTCCCCGCCACGGATCGCCTGGCGCGGGGCGCATGATGTCCGGGTCCAGGCCGCCCACGTGCATCGCGATTGTGGCGATGGCGTTGTTCGCCGGGCCGGCACACGCCCAACGGGCCGCGGGATGGTTGCAGGGCGACGCCTTCTACCACGCGGTCAGCAACGACTTCGGCGACTGGAAGGGCGTCGGCATTCGCGCGGTGCTGCCGTCGGGCCCGAAGAACATCTGGTACGGGGAGCTGGTAGCGCAGGAAGCATTCAACGACCGCGGCGTCTGGGTGTCGGCCGGCAACCGTCACTTCTTCGGACCGAACTGGTTCACCTTCGCGAGCCTCGGCGGCGGCACCGGCGATTACTACCTGCCCGACCTCCGCGCCGACGCCTCCGTCGGCCACGCGTGGCTCGAGAAGAAGAACCTGGTCACGATCCTCGGCGCTACGTACGTGAACTCGAAGGACATCTACGAGGACTTCGCGTTGCTCGGCAGCGTGGCCGCCTATTTCCCCGGTGTCACCGCCGAGGCGGGGCTGCGCATCAACTGGAGCAATCCCGATGCGGTGCGGACCCAGCGCGTCTGGGGCGCGGTCACCCTGGGTCAGGAGCGCAAGCGGCTCATCGTGATCCGTGGAGGCGGCGGCTCCGAGGGCTACCAGCTCACCGGCGACGTCGAGACCCAGCAGAGGTTCCAGAGCTACGAGGCGAGCATCGGCTGGCGCCAATGGCTCGAGGGTCATACCGGTTTCATTGCCGGGCTCGAGGTCTACCACAACCCGTTCTACACCAGGACAGGGGTGACGCTTGGCGTCTTCCGGCACTGGTAAGCTCGCGAGCGCGCCAGGCGACAGCGTGATCTCCGATCTGCGCGCCCGCGGTGCAAAAGGTGGCGTGATCGGGAAGCACCGCGCCATGGTGGGCCTCGACTGGACACCGGGACGGGTTGCGCGCTCGGTGCTGCTCTCGATCGTGGGCGCCGTGCTCCTGGTCCTTGCGCTTCCGCTGCTCGCGCGCGGGTACACGATTTTCTACGAGGAAGTGGTCTGGTGGGTGGGCCTGCCCGCCGGGGTCGGCACCAATCCCTACCAGGTGGGTGACCTTCTCCAGGTCAACGTTCCCTACCTGCGCCTTGCAGCGCCGTGGCCGGGGCGCTGGCACTGGATCGTGGTTTCGAGCCTGACCGCGATCGCGTTCCTGCTCTCGTTCCTGCTGCCGGCGCGATTCCTTCCCGCGCGGTACTTCCTGCGCTTCGTGGCGATGGTGCAGGCCGTCTCCATTGGTTACTTCGCCTTCGCGCATCCGCCATTCCTCTATCCGCTTCCCGGTTACACCTCGGGAATGCTGGCTGCGGGCATGGCGGTGCTTGTGCTGGTCCCGATCGTACTCGGGTTCGCGTTCTACATCTTCGATCACGACCTCGCACGCCAGCTCCTCTTCACCCTCGCGGTGATCGGGCACATGGCGGTGCTGTTGCCGATCCAGGTACTGATCCACGCGTGGCTTTCGCACTACCTGTCCGCGCTGGTGCAGCCGACCCTCTTCTTCGTCTTCGGCTTGCTGCTCGAAGTCCTGGTGTTCGTGGCGTTCTACGGATGGGGCATGAGCTGGACCGGCACCGAGATCCCCCAGACCCAGCCGACCCGGATGGTCAAGTCATGATTC
>DATEOL010000265.1:0-2946 GCA_035274025.1 Gemmatimonadales bacterium
TACTGAGCTCGACGCCGTACCAGAGCAGGTGCGAGGTAACTAGGAGAGCCCTTTGATGTCCTGCTGTGCCTTTGATGAGTCGGTCGACGAGCAGTTCACCCGGGCGAAGGCCCGGGCCGAGCTTCGGGAGTATCGCGAGAAGGGAGTGAATCCCACCACGCGACTGCTTCTCGAGGGCCTCGGCGGCGCCGGACTCATCGAGGGCACGATCCTCGATATCGGCGCCGGTGTCGGCGCCCTGACGTTCGAGGCGCTCGATCGTGGATGCCGTCGCGCCATCATCGTCGATGCGTCGAGCGCCTACCTCGCGGCGGCGTCCGAGGAAGCGGGTCGGCGCGGGCGCACCAGCGATGTGCGGTTCACCAAAGGAGATTTCGTCGCGGTCTCGGATCAGGTTCCCCAGGCGACCATTGTCACACTGGATCGGGTGGTCTGCTGCTATCCGTCGTATCAGGATCTGCTGGGCGAGGCCCTGCGTCATGCTGAAACGGCGATCGCCCTCTCGTATCCGCGGGAGCGCTGGTATGTCCGGTTGTTCCAATGGGTGGAGAACGCGTCCCGCCGTTGGCAGAAGAATCGCTTTACCACTTTCGTACACCCGGAGGCGGGCATTCGCGCCATGATTGAAGGGGCCGGGTTCCGGCTCGTAAGCCGGAGTGGGACCCTGGTCTGGCTTGCCGACGTCTACCGCCGAGCGGAATGATCCGATCATGCGCACACTGCACCTCGTCACACTGACCTCGCTCCTCCTCGTATCCACCGCGGCCTCGCAGAACCAGCGGCCCGCGCCGCGCGCATTCCAGTTCGCCGATACGCTCGGGGCCAACTTCGATGTCGCCGACTCGCTCACCGGCAAGAGCCAGCCCGGCGACTACGACTTCCTCATCGGCACCTGGCGTTTCTCGTTCCAGAATCGGCGCCGCGACGGCGCGTTCACGCCTCCGTTCACCGGCCATTGGGTATTCGCGAAGAAGCAGACGGGCGGCCAGGGCGTCCTGATCGAGGACCACTGGAGACCCGACGACGCATCGTCGACCTGGGAGGCCGGCACCTGGACCTATCGGGCGTACAATCCGCAGCGCACGCTCTGGGAGATGCAGGGGATCAACACCAACGCGGGCGCCTTCCAGCCCGGCACCATGTGGAGCATGGGGGCGGACCGCGTGCTGATCGAATGGTACGGGCCGATGCTGGTCCGGTTCCGGTACTTCGCGATCGAGCCCGACAAGTTTCTCTGGCGCGCGGACGCGACGTTCGACAAGGGCAAGACCTGGATCCTGGACTACTGGACGATGGAAGTACGCCGCATTTCGAAGTGAGCCTGTCGACTCTCGTGCGGACTGTTCCCCATGACAATGACCGAAGTGTTCCAGCGCCGGGTCGAAGGTCACGTCGTTGTCTTCACCCTCGACCGCCCAAAGGCCAACGCGATCGACGACGTCACCTCGCGCCACATGGGCGATGCCTTCGCGGCGTTCCGGGATGATCCGGAGCTTCGCGTCGCGGTCATTACCGGCGCAGGGAACCGCATTTACTCCGCGGGCTGGGACCTGAAGGCGGCGAGCGAAGGCCTGAGCGAGGACGCCGATTATGGCGTCGGGGGATTCGCCGGGCTCGACGTGCTCGCCGAGTGCAACAAGCCGCTCATTGCGGCGGTGAATGGCGTTGCGGTCGGTGGCGGCGTGGAGCTGATGCTGGCCTGCGACCTGGTCGTCGCGGCGGACCATGCAACGTTCAGCTTCCCCGAGACGTCCCTTGGCAACATGGCGGATGCGGGCGGCGTGCAGCGATTGCCCCGGCGGCTTCCGAGGGCGATTGCGCTGGAAATGCTGCTCACCGGTCGCCGGATGACGGCAGAGGAGGCACTGGGCTGGGGACTGATCAACGCCGTCGTCCCGCGTGAAGCCGTGCTCGATCGGGCGATGGAGTACGCCCGGCTGATTGCGGATGGCGCGCCGCTCGCGACCCAGGCGATCAAGGAGGTCATCCGTGGACTCGAGACGCTGAGTGACGTCGAGGCCTTCGCGGCGACCCGGGAGAGGCGGTTTCCCACCTATATAAGGATGCTGGCGTCCGAAGATCACGCAGAGGGTCCGCGGGCGTTCGTGGAAAAACGGAAGCCGAACTGGAAGGGACGCTAGGCCGGTATGGTCTTTGGGCTGTTCCTCGACGAAGATCCATAGGGCCATCCACAGATTCACACAGATTTGCAGGATTTCCACCGATTTCTCCCTGCCATTCCTCCTCGTCACGATCCTCGCACGATCGCATTTTTTTCTTAAACAGCACACCAGTCTTGTTCGGAGAAGGCACTGGACTGGTGTGCTCTTCACCAGAAACCATTTGGGATCTCACGAGCACCGAGATAGTGGCCTGCGCGAGGAGAAATCGGTGGAAACCCTGGCAATCCGTGTGAATCCGGGACGGCCGTATGGATACCAGCCAACAGCGATTCAAGGCCCCGAGAGCGATGTCGCGTGGGCATGCAGCTTGACCAGCAGGTGCCGCAGTGTCGCCGCCTCGGACCTGCTCAACCGCTTCTCGAAGGACGCGTCGACGGCCTGGTCGACCGGCTGGTAGCGGTCGTGAAGCCGTCGCCCCGCCGAGGACAGGGAGAGCCGCGTCTCCCGGCGATCCTCCGGATTGGGTGTGAGCACCATCAGGCGGCGCGCCCGCAGGCTCGCGATGGCGCGGCTCACGGTGGTCTTGTCGATGCCGAGGGAAGCGATCACGTCGCTGGCCAGCGCCGCGGGGGCCAGGGCCACGAACCGGAGCACCCTCCATTCGTTGAGGCTCAGGCCCGACCCGCGCAACGTACGGTGGGCGGTGTTCCGCCCGATCAGGTTCGCGATCGACATCAGGTAATACGTGATGCCGGTGAGCGGCACGGCGGCCGGCGCGGCGCGGTTTGCGATTACTCTCATATGAGAATAATATCCGGCCATG
>DATEOL010000266.1:0-7009 GCA_035274025.1 Gemmatimonadales bacterium
CACCCGGCGCACGGCGGGATCTGTCATAGTCGGTTCCTGGGTGTGCTGCATCGGGTGGGCGGTTGCCCGGCAAGTCACCCGGCCGCCGGAGGCCTACCTGGAAGAGCGCAAGACGCGGCTTGCTCCAGGCGCCGCGTTCTACCAGATCACCCTGGGCGAAATGCCGATGGGCAACGCCGGCATCACCCTGGATACCACGCTCGCAGGCTATCGGGTGACCGAGGTCTGGAACATGGACCTGGCACGGGATCGCGACGTCGAGCGGCACGTATTCCGGAGTGACGCGGAGCTCTCGCGCTCCCTGCTCCTCCGGAAACTGTCGTTCACGATGAGCGAAGCGGGAAATCCGAGATTCCTCGAGGCGGAAGCGGCAAACGACACCACCTGGAATGTCACGCTGCGACGGCCCGGGACGCGCGCCGTCGCGTTGAGCTCGATCGATGCGCCGACGAATGCGTCCGCGCCGGTTGCCCTCCCGCTCCGGCTGGTGCTCGAAGGCCGGTTGCGGGAGGGCGGCAGCACGTCGTTACCGGTGGTCGCCGTGATGTACGGTACCCTGGACCACGATTCCGCGGTGGTCACCCGCGACTCGATCTTCAGCGTGGCCGACAGCGCCGCGTGGGATTCGACGGCCTCCACCTGGACGCCGGTTGCCGCGCGCGCGGTGCAGGCCTGGCGGGTCGAGCGCACGGTGCACGGCTTTCCCTCCCTGGATTGGATCGACGCGCAAGGACGGCTGATCCAGCGCGACTGGGCATTCGGACTGCGTCTCACCCGCTCGCCCTTCGAGGTCAACTACAACATGTATCAGACCCGGCTGCGCCAGGGCGAGCTCAAGCCGCCGGCCAGGGTGCCGGGTTCCATCTCGCGCCGGCTCCTGCCCGGATTGCCCGACTCGACGAAGCAGGTGTTCGTTGCACGCCTGGCCCGGGGCGATGGGCCGGCCTGGAACGGCGCCGTGCGCGCCTTCGAAGGCGGGCGGCAGGCCGTCAACGGCGACACCGTAACGATCCGCGCCGAGCCGGTTCCCGACTCACTGGCTGTCCTGGTCCATCGCGCGGCGCGATTGGGCCGCGACCCGGTTGGTGTGTTCGTCGACCTCGCCAACGCGCGAGGGCATACCACGCGGCGGGTCAGCGGCGTCGATCTCGCGCGTCCCGAGCTTCCATCCCACACCTGGGTCGAGGTGCAGGACGGCCCACGATGGCTCGCCGTCGATCCCGCGTATGGCCAGGCTCCGGCGTCAGTCTCGCTCCTTCGCGTCGTGGTGGGTGGTTCCGACCGCCCGCTCATCCTCGTTCCCCTGATCGGCTCGCTCCAGTCGACCACGCTCGTGACCCAATGATCCGAATCACCGGCCTCACCAAGCGCTACGGCACCTTCACCGCGGTGGACGGGCTTTCGCTCGACATACCGCCGGGAACGCTCTTCGGGTTCCTGGGACCGAATGGTGCCGGCAAGACGACCACGCTGCGGATGATCGCGGGCATCCTCCGTCCCACCACGGGCACGGTCGAGATCGCCGGCGAAGACATCCACAGGCACCCGATCGCCGCCAAGGCGCGGCTGGGATACATCCCGGACCGCCCCTTCGTCTATGACAAGCTGACCGGCGCGGAGTTCCTGCGATTCACCGCCGCGCTGTACGGACAGGATGGCGCGGTCGTGGAGCGGCGCATCAACGAGCTGCTCGAGCTCTTCGAGCTCACCCGCTGGAAAGACGAGCTGACCGAGTCGTACAGTCACGGCATGCGGCAGAAGCTGATCATCTCGAGCGCGCTGGTGCACAAACCCGAGGTGATCGTGGTGGACGAGCCGATGGTGGGACTCGACCCCAAGAGCGGCAAGCTCCTCAAGGACCTGTTCCGTGAATTCGTCCAGCGCGGCGGCAGCGTGCTGATGAGCACCCATACGCTGGAGATCGCGGAGGAGATGTGCGACCGGATCGCGATCGTTCGCGGGGGAACGCTGGTCGCCTACGGCACCATGGACGAGCTCCGAAAACAGCACGAGGCCGGCGACGCGACGCTCGAGGCGCTGTTCCTCAAGCTCACCGGCGGCATTACGGAGCGCGAGCTCAGTGACCTCTTCGCCGCTTGACCTCCCCGCGGGCGCGGCGCCCGCGCTGACGGGGAAGCAACCCCATGTCTGGACGGTGCTCACGCCCCAGTGGCGGAGCGTCCTGGCCCGGATTCGTACGACCAAGACCCCTGGCCGGACACTGCTGTTCGCAGTCATCGGTCTCGCCTTCTGGTCGGCGGTGTTCGGGATCAGCTATCGCGTGCTGTCGTATTTCCGGGGCGTCGAGGAAATCGGCAGCCTGCTCGCGGGCAAGATGCTGTCGATGGCTCTGCTCGCCTTCGGCGGGATCCTCTTGCTCTCGAACCTGGTGGCCGCGCTCTCGACGTTCTTCCTGGCGAAGGACCTCGACATGCTGGTCGCGGCGCCGATGGACTGGCTCCGCTTCTACCTGGCGAAGCTGCTCGAGACGATGGTCCACTCGTCGTGGATGGTGGTCCTCCTCGCCTTCCCCATCCTGACGGCGTACGGCATCGTGTATCACGGCGGACCGCTCTTTCCCTTCGTGGCCTTCGCCGCGATGGCGCCCTTCCTCGTGCTTCCCTCGGTCATCGGCGCCGCGGCGACGCTTCTGCTGGTCAACATTTTTCCGGCCCGCCGTACTCGCGACGTCCTCAGCCTGGTGGCCGCCGGCTCGGCGGCGGGCCTCGTGCTCCTGCTCCGGCTGATGCAGCCCGAGCAGCTGGCGCGGCCGGAAGGCTTCCAGAGCCTGGTCGAGTTCATCGCGGCGTTGCAGTCCCCCTCCGCCGCGTTCATGCCCAGCGAATGGTCGGCCCAGATCATCATGAACTGGCTCACCCGGGTCGGCGACCCCTTGCCGATCGCGCTGCTCTGGAGCACGGCCGGGGCATTCCTGGTGTTCGGGGCCGCGCTGCACCACCGGCTCTATGCGGCGGGCTATTCGAAGGCGCAGGAAGGCGCCAACTCCTACCTGCGGGGACAGAAGTGGGAGAAGGTCGCGCGCCGCGCGCTGTCCTGGCTGCCGGTGACCCGGCGCGAGTTCCTGCTCAAGGATGTGCGGGTCTTCTTCCGGGACACGACGCAGTGGAGCCAGCTGATCCTGCTCGCGGTCCTCCTGCTGGTCTACGTCTTCAACATCCGGGCCTTGCCGCTCTTCTCGGGCGAGAAGGTCCCGTTCAGCCTGGTAACCATGGTGGTGTTTCTCAACCAGGGCCTGGCCGGCTTCGTGCTCGCGGCAATTGCCGCACGCTTCATCTTCCCGTCGGTCTCGCTCGAGGGGCGCCAGCTCTGGCTGCTCCGGTCGAGCCCGCTCGACTCACGCACGCTGCTCTGGAGCAAGTACTGGATCGGAGCCCTGCCGCTGCTGGTGCTCGCCGTGATCATCACGTTCATCACGAACACGATGCTCCAGGCCTCGATGTTCATGATGATCGTGAGCATGGCGACGACGGTCGGATTCACGGTGGCCGCGAGCGCCATGGCCCTCGCGATGGGCATCTACTATCCGCAGTTCGAGACTGAGAACGCGGCGCAGATCCCCACCAGTTTCGGCGGGCTCCTCTTCATGATGGCGAGCGTCACCCTGCTCGGTGTCATCATCGCGGCCGAGGCCGCGCCCGTCGCGGCCTACCTCCGCGCGCGCCAGACGGGTGAGCCACTCGGCATGAGCAACGAGCTGATCGTCGCCTTCGGGGTCGTGTTCATGCTCTGCGCCGCGGCGACGGTCGTTTCGATCCGACTGGCACTCGCGAAGCTGCGCGACCTGGAGGTCTAGTCGACGGTCGACGGTCTACGGTCTACGGTCTACGGTCGACGGTCCGGTCTACGGTCTACGGGCGTAGCTGGATGCGTTGCGCCAGGCGGACAACCGCTCCTTATTTTTCCATCCCTCGCCCGCAGTTTTCCGGTGACAATGATTCTTGAAATCGTTCCCACCTTGGGTGCTCCACCCACTGGAGGGAACGATGTTGTCGTGGCGTCTCGCAGGTACCGCAGGTCTCGTCGTCACCATGGCCGGATGTCGCAGCGATCCGATCGAACCATCACCGCCGAAACCGGTCGAGGAGGCGGTCGCTAAACAGGCCCAGCTCATCGCGCCGATCAAGGGCGGCTCCGATTTCCTGCGGCAACAGGTGATCCGCTTCTTCGCGCCGGTCATCTACCAGGACATCGAGGATCATTCCGAGGCAGACCTCTTCACCCGCGTCACGTTCGACGGCGAGTGGAAGGGCACCAACAACTGGGGCAACACATTCAAGTACCCCAAGCGCGCATACGTGTACACCTCGCTCATCGAGGACTCCAAGCGCTACTTCCTGCATTATGGACTCTACTGGCCGCGCGACTGGTGTGGCGGGACCTGCACGGTGGGGCAGGATTTTCACGAGAACGACATGGAAGGGCTGAGCCTCGTCGTCGACAAGCGGCTCACGGCCAGCGGCTGGCCCTACGGGCAGGTCGTGACCATGGATGCCCGGTCACACAACGGCATCGAGCGCTCCCGCAACTGCAGTCTCACCGGCTACGCGCCCTACGTCGTACTTCGCAGCGGCGGCACCCCGCCCTGCTTCGTCCTCAAGACCGGCTTCAACTCCACCCTGCCCAGTCCGCCCTCGCGCGTCGCGGTCTATGCGAACTCGCAGTCGCACGCGACTCGCGCGTTCAAGGCAAGCGACTACCCGTTCGCGGGCGGTGACGGCGTGGTGTACTTCCCGACCGACCGGGTCGCGGAGGTCCCCGCGTCCACCGCCACCACCACGCAGACCGCGTACACCGTCCAGTGGATGGACAGCACGGAAACGCAGAACTATTCGCTCTGGAGCCAGCGACGGAACCCGATCATGGCGGGACCCGCGTCGATCTTCGAGTACGACTATGCGGGGAACGTCGGCCCCCACGACGTGTACTACCTCAAGTTCTTCGCCTGCGGGCAGCCGTACTGTCCTTCGCTGTTTCAAACGCGCGCCAAGGCGCCCTGGGGGATCCAGGCGTCATCAGCCGAGCGACTGGGTGAATGGCACAACCATCCGGCCTGGTCGTGGTCACGAACCTACGGACCGCTCAACGGCTCCTCACCGTACTACGAGTACACCTGCCAGACCGAGAGCTGCCGGAAGAACAACACCTACATCCACAACATCTATTGGGATGACACCCCATGGACCTCCGGCGGCGTCAGCGGCCCCGGTGGGCCCACGTGCAGCGGATGCCCCAAGACCTCGGCGGGCGCCCCGGTAGTCGCCAGCGTCCCGCACGGGTCAGAACGTCGCTGGGACTTCGATGGGGCGAGGGAGGTCGAGGTTTCAGGTGACGTGATTGCATCGGCTGTCACCCAGCCGGACGAGGAATGGGGTTACAGCGGCGGAAAGGTGCGCGCGCTCCGGGTTGAAGGTCGAGGGGAGGCCCGGATCGTGTTCCGCGGTCCGATCGCCACCGGGAAGTACACCCAGATCGTCGCCCGGGTACGAAGGGCGCATGGACGGGCAGCCACGCTCACCGCGGAGTGGTCGGGTCCTGGCCAGGCGAACCGAGGTGGTGGCGCACTGATTCGGGACGTCGTGGCGTCGAAGTCGTGGGAGATTGTTACCCTGCCCCTCACCGACTTGCCGGCGTGGAACCAGCTGGGCTCCGTAGACCGGATGACCCTCACGGTCCGCCTCGACGGTGGTCAAGGTGATGCGCTGGATCTGGACTTCGTGGTGCTCGCGCCGTAATTCAGGGCTTGTTAAGGTCCCAAGGATAGTGTCGGATGGGGTCGGATGAGTCGGATTCGAATACTCATCCGACTCAACCGACGCAGCAGACCAACGTGACGAGGTTCGCTATGAAGATTTCCATCCTGTTTGTCGTCCTGATCCTCAGTGCCGCCTCGGTCGCGGCGCAGGGCACTCCCCCGCGTTTCGAGTCGATGGGACTCGGCTGCTGTACCCTGAGGGTCCGTTCGATCGACGGGAGCGCCGAGGGGAAATACCAGGGAATGCCCGCCCCGAGCCGCATCGTGCTCTCGCCGTGCAAGGGCGGGCTCTGTCCCAGGGCGGGAAGCGCGGACTCGACGATCGGCGTGTCACCCAACGTTCAAGTCGACATGTACGCGGGCCGCGCGACGGGCAAAGGGCTCGTGTGGGGTGCCCTGATCGGCGCGGTGACAGTCACCGCAATCTGGCTGGGCGACCAGGATCTGGATCAATCGGTGGGAGGGAAAATCGCGGCTGGCCTGCCCATCGGCGCGATCGCGGGCGGTACGATCGGGGCGCTGGTGGGCGCCCTGTTCCCGAGATGGACGCCAGTAGGGAGATGAGGACGTGTCCGCCCGATTTCAGGAGGAATTCAGACCCGCATCCTATGTTGTTCGCGCGCGACCGGGCGAAACGACCGCCACTCTGGTGTATCAGCGAAGCGAAGGCGTAAGCGGTTCGTTTGCGTCCGGCGCGCCGACCGCCTCACCACATTCGGTGCAGAACTTGACCCCGGCATCCAGCGGCCGGCCACAGGCAGTGCAGTAACGCTGTCCGGCGGCAATTTCCTTTACCCGCCCTGCGATCAGGGCTTCCACGGCATCGGGTCCGCCGGCGTCGTCCTCCCGCATCGCGGCCAGCGCCTCACTGGTGTAGCGTGACTTGAGGGTTTCGTAGTCGGCGTCCGAGAGCTTTCCCGTCGCGCGGTCAAAATCGATTTCCTTGAGCGCGATGAGCGCGATACCGCGCTTGGTCTCCTCCGGATCGAGCGGCTCGAGCCAGCCCGGATCGGCCTGGTCGCCCGCTCCGAAGAGGGGGCCGAGCACCAGTCCCAGGACGATCAGGCCGAGCAGGACCGCCGCCACCAGCTCCAGGATCATCAGTCGGCGACTTCGGTCAAGGCTTGTTCGAGGCGTCGGCGGTCATCGTCGGTCGGACCGTCTGACGGTCGGACGGACTGACCGTCTTCGGTCAGACGGTCAGACGGTCCGGCAATTCGCCGACGGACGATGACA
>DATEOL010000267.1:0-9690 GCA_035274025.1 Gemmatimonadales bacterium
CCCCCTCCCCGCTGCGCGTCAACGGCGAGCGGCTCAACGGCGCCCTCGGCCAGTTCAATTCCATCGGCAGGACGGAGACCGGGATCAACCGGGTTGCCTACTCCGACCTCGACCTCGCCGGCCGCAAGTTCACGCTCGAGCTCTTCCGTGCTGCCGGCCTGGAACCCCGCATCGACGCGGCAGGCAACATCCTCGGCCGGTTCGCGGGCACCAGTCCGTCACTCCCGTCGATTCTCATCGGCTCCCACGTCGATTCGGTGACCGACGGCGGCAATTTCGACGGTCCGGTGGGCTCCTTCTCCTCCATCGAGGTCGCGCGATCGCTCCGGGAGCAGAACGTGCGGCTCAAGCATCCGCTCGACGTCGTGGTCTTCCAGAACGAAGAAGGTGGGACCATCGGCAGCAAGCTGATGATCGGGGCGCTGGCCGGGGAGGATCTCGACAAGGTGGCGCGGTCCGGGAAGACGCTTCGCGAGGGGATCGGCCTCATCGGGGGGAACGTCGCCGAGCTCGCGAGCGCCGCGAAGCAGAAGGGCGACCTCCACTGCTACATCGAGCTCCACATCGAGCAGGGCGGGCTGCTGGAGAAGGCGGGACTCAAGATCGGCGTCGTCGAAGGAATCGTGGGACTCCACTGGATCGAGGTCACCGTCGACGGCTTCGCCAATCACGCCGGCACGACACCGATGGACCAGCGCCAGGACGCGATGCTCGCCGCGGCGAAGTTCACTGTCGCGGTGAACGACGCGATCCGTGCCGAGCCGGGGCGCCAGGTTGCGACGGTGGGGCGGCTGGTCCCGTCACCCAACACGACCAACGTCGTACCCGGCCGTGTCGTGTTGACGGTTGACCTTCGTGATCTCTCGACGGAGAAGCTCACCCGGTTCTCGTCGCGCTTTGAGCAACTCGGCCGGGAGATCGGGGAGGCCACGAAGACGACCTTCACGTTCAAGCGACTCCACGACAGTGCGCCCGCCATGTCGGACGCGCGGGTGATGCAGTGGATCGGGGCGAGCGCCGATGGACTGGGCCTGAGCCGCCAGACGATGCCGAGTGGGGCGGGGCACGATGCGCAGGAGATCGCGCGGATCGCGCCGATGGCGATGATCTTCGTTCCGAGCGTGGGAGGGATCAGTCATTCACCGAAAGAGTTCACCAAACCGGAGGATGTGGTGAACGGGGCGGATGTCCTTCTCAATACGGTGATTGCTGCGGATGCCGGTTAGTCCGTCAGTCGGTCTTCTATCGTTTCGTCGTCTCGTCGTCTCGTCGTCTCATCGTCTCCTTTTTGCTCCCCGCACCGGAGCCGCACTAAGTGGATCCTCCGGCCAGTGGTGCTTGGGGTAGCGCCCCCTCAGGTCCTTCCTGACATCGAAGTAACCTGTCTTCCAGAAGCTCGCGAGATCGCTGGTCACCTGCATCGGCCGGTATGCCGGTGAGAGCAGGTGCATCAGCAGCGACACCTTCCCGCCCGCGAGTCGCGGTGTCTCCGTAAGGCCGAAGACTTCCTGCAGTCGCACCGCGAGCACCGGCTTCGAGGGATCGCTGTAGTCCACCGCGATCTTTGATCCGGTCGGGACTTCGATTCGCTCCGGGGCAAGCGTCTCGAGTTTCATCCGCAGCGCGTGAGGGACCAGGGCGAGCAGGGCGCTTCCTTCAACCCGGATGTCCGAGAGCTTGCGGGCCCCACCGAGCTGGTGGCCGAGCCAGGCCTCGAGTGACTCCAGGAGCGCCTGGTCGGAGACGTCGGGCCAGTCCGGATCGATCCGACGCAGGAACGCCAGTCGGGCGCGAATGGAGCGAGCGTCCTCGTTCCACCCGAGGGCCTCGAGGCCGGAGTCCCGAACGCCGTCGATCAGGGCGGAACGCACCCGCTCCGGATCGGGATTGTTCAGCGCTTTTTCCTCGATGACGATCGCCCCCAGTCGCGCTACCCGCCGGGTGACGACCCGTGCCGCGTCATGGTTCCATGCGATCTCATCGACGGTCTCGAGCCGCTCACCGGCGACCTGAAGCACCTCGTCTTCGTTGAGCCCGGCGGCGAGCCGGACACGACTCTCGCTCCCGACGTCGTCGAGGTCGAGCGCCACGATCCATTCCGACATCGCGAGCGGGTCACGCGGATCGATGCTCGCGCCGCGGCCGTTGGCGAGGAGGAAGCTGCCCGCGCCGGCGCGCCGACGCCCCAAGCGGTCGGGGAATGCACCAGCGCAGAGCGCGCCGGGGCTGACGGGCAGACGGGCGGACGGGCCGGCGGGCAGTAATGCCTTCAACGCAGCCGACTCCTGCCTCGCCCGAGATGCGCCCGCAGGATCCAATTCCACTCCGGCGATGCGCGCTCCACGCAGTGCCTCGAGGCGCACCGTGACATCGACGGGGAGGTCTGCCCGTCCGTCCGTCTGCCCGCCTGCCCGCCGCAGTACGTCGCGATCGGAGAGCAGCGCTGCGAGGTCTGCCGCCGTTTGCGCGTCGCCCAGCCGTGCGCCCTCGAGCAGCATGTGCGCGAGGCGAGGGTGGGTGGGCAACTGCGCCATGCGCTTCCCGTGCGCAGTGATCTGTCGCGGACGCGTCTCGTGACTCAATGCGCCGAGATCCGTGAGGAGCGCGCGTGCCTGCTCATAGGCGCCGGATGGAGGAGGGTCGAGCCACGCCAGCTCGAGTGGATCGCGTACACCGGCCACGGCCAGGTCCAGCGCCAGCGGTGCCAGATCGGTCGCGAGGATTTCGGGCGTATTGAAGGGGACGAGACCGCGTTCTTCGTTGGCGTCCCACAGCCGGTAGCACACTCCGGGCGCGGTGCGACCGGCACGTCCGCGTCGCTGGTCCGCCGAGGCGCGAGTGACTCGAATGGTCTCGAGCCGGCTCATTCCGGTTCGCGGCGAGAACCGCGGGACCCGCATGAGGCCCGCGTCGACCACGACACGGACGCCTTCGATCGTGAGACTCGTCTCCGCGATGGATGTCGCGAGCACGATCTTCCTGGTGCCCGGCCGCGAGGGCGCGATGGCTTCATCCTGCTGCTCGGCCGGCAAGGAACCGTGCAACCGAAATAGTCGGATCGTCTGACTGTCGGACCGGCGGACCGAACCTGCAACCCGTTCGATCTCCCCCGCCCCCGGGAGGAAGACGAGAATGTCTCCCTCCGTCTCTTCCAGCGCCTCATGGATCATGTTCGCCACCGCGGACTCGATTCGCTGGTCCGCGCGGCGCGGACGATAGCGCGTCTCCACGTCGAACATCCGGCCGGTGCTGGTGATGATCGGCGCCCCGCCAAGGAGCGACGCGACGCGCTCGCCGTCGAGCGTCGCGGACATCACCAGGATTCGAAGGTCGGGCCGGAGCGCGGTCCTGCTCTCGATCGCGAGCGCGAGGCCGAGGTCGGCGTGGATGCTGCGCTCGTGGAATTCGTCGAAGATGAGGAGGCCGATACCCTCGAGCGATGGATCCTCGAGTCGCATGCGGGTGAGGACACCTTCGGTTACGACTTCGCATCGGGTCTGGGAGGAAACGCGGGTGTCGAATCGGACGCGATGACCGACGGTCCGACCAACTGCCTGCCCCATGATGCTCGCCATTCGCCGCGCCGCGGTGCGTGCCGCGAGCCGGCGCGGCTCGAGCATCACGATTTTTTTGCCGTTGAGCCATGGCTCGCCCAGCAGCTCGAGCGGCAGGACAGTCGTCTTGCCGGCTCCGGGGGGAGCCTGCAGTACGGCGACGCCGTGAGCCGCCAGCGCCGCCCGCAGTGCGGGCAGCGCCTCGTGGACCGGAAGCATGACGGAAAGATGTAAGGGCCGGGGCATGCCCGGCTCGACAGGCGGCTACTCTCGGAGCGAGCTGACCGGATCTGCCTTCGTTGCCCGCCGCGCCGGCAGCCATGTCGCCGCGATGGCGAGCGCGCCAAGCAGGCCCGCCGCCAGCAGGTGACTCAGCGGATCTCCCGGCTTCACGTTGAACAGCAGTCCCCGAATAAGGGATGTAAGCGCGAGTCCGGCCGGAAGCCCGATCACGATCCCGATCAGGACGACGCGCAGGCTCTCGCCGACCACCAGTCGCCGCACCTGGGTCCCGCTCGCGCCGAGCGCGAGCCGAATCGCGAACTCCCGCTTTCGCCGTCCGACCAGGTACGCTGCGACACCGTAGATCCCGATCGAGGCGAGGAGCAGCGCGGACGCCCCGAACGCAGTGAGGACGCCCGCGGTGAAGCGACGCGGCGCGAGGGATCCGCGGACCCGCTCCTCCATCGTCCCTACGCCCCACACCGGCAGTCCGGCGTCATTCTGCTGCAGGACACCGCGAACCAGCGGGGCAACTGCGCGCGGATTTCCGCTGGTGCGCACCACCACACTCATCGTGCCGCGCGGGCGCTGGGCATGGGGCTCGTAGGTATCGAACCCGACCGCCCGCTCCAGCGCCTCGTTGTGCACGTCTCCCACGACGCCGACGATCGTGAGCCAGGGTTCCCGCTCCGGCGGCCCTATCTTGATGCGCTTGCCGATCGCGTCTCCGCCGGGCCAGAACTTCCGCGCCAGGGCCTCGTTGATGATCACCACCATCTGGTCGCCGTTGTCCCGCGCGTCGAACTCGCGGCCCTGGATGAGCGGGATGCCGACGGTGCGGAAGTAGTTGGGCAGCGCGCGCCGATAGCTGAGCCCCGGCGCCTCGCCCATGGCGAACGTGCGCCCTTCGATGGAGATGTCGCCCTTACCATCACCGAGCGTGATCGGCAGGCTGCTCACGGCGCTCGCCGAGAGGACGCCGGGAACCGCGCCGAGCCGCTCGGGAAGTCCGGCGTACCAGGCGACCATCGCGTCGGTCTTGTAGCGCGAGCTCGGAAGTGCGACGGTCGCGACGGCCAGACCATCGGTCCTGAATCCCGGATCGACACCCACGACGGCGCGGAAGCTTCGGAGCAGGAGTCCCGCTCCCGCGAGAATCACCAGCGAAATGGCGACCTGGGCCGCGACGAGTGAGCGCTGGAGCAGGAGGCGCTCGCGCCCCGCCGTAGAGGCCGTGCTTCCCTGCATTTTTCTCGCGGGATCGGAGCGCGAGGCGCGGAACGCCGCGACCAGCCCGATGCCCAGACCGGCCAGCAGCGCGACGCCCAGTGTCCCGATTGCAACCGTTCGATCCAGTACGACGGCCGTCGGGCTCGGCAGATCGCTGGGCAGCATTCCCAGGAGCCGTGGGAGCGCCACGGCCGCGAGGGCGAGTCCCACGACGCCCCCGGCGATCCCGAGCACGAGGCTTTCCACCACCAGCTGCCGCACCAGCCGGCCTCGGGAGGCGCCGAGCGCCGCGCGAAGTGAAAGCTCCGATTCCCGCTGCAGGGCGCGGGTCGCGGTGAGGCCGGCGAGATTGGCGCACGCGAGCAGCAACACCGCGGCGACGCTGCCGAGCAGCAGCATGAGGACGGGCCGGGCGTCCCCGGTGAGTCGCTCCCGCAGGCTGCGTACGGCGAGGCCGTGGGGACCGTCCTCGCCCGGGTGGCCGGACTGGGCCTGCGCCAGGGCTTGCACCAGCCGGACCTCACCCTGGTCACGGGCCACACCGGGCTCGAGCCGGGCGATCCCCTGGAAAATGTGAACCGCGCGATTGCGCATCCAATCGGGCACCGGGCCGAGGGGCATCCAGGCGGCGATGCGGGCGTCGGGAAACCGGAACGACGGTGGCATCACCCCGACGACGGTGAGGACGTCGCTGTTGAGGGTGATGACGCGGCCGAGGATTGCGGGATCCGCGCCGAAGTAGGTTTGCCAGGCACCATGGCTGAGCACCAGCGCCTTCTCGTCGGACGGCTCGAGCGTGCGCCCGAGCATCGCGGACCTGCCGAGCACCGGAAAAAAATCCGGCGTGGTGTAGGCGATGGAAATGCGCGGCGTGTCCTCAGTGACCAGCGTGACATCCCAATCGAGCCAGGCACCGATGCTGGCGACGCCCTTCGCGCCGGCTCGCAGGTCTTCGAGGTTGGGCCAGGAAATCTCCTGGACAAACCCCTCCGTGCTCCCTTCGTTGAGTCCGAGAAGCCGATCGGGTTCGGGATAGGGAAGGGGTCGCAGCAGCACGGCGTAGACCACCGTGAACACCAGCGCGTTCGCGGCGACCACCAGCGCGAGGGTCGAACCCGAGGCCAGGGCGTAGGCCGGACTGCGCCGCAGGGAACGGAGGGTCCAACGCAGGTCGTCACGCAGGTCTGCCAGCATTTCGCGCATACTCACTTTCCGGTCTCGCGCCTGGGCGAGATCCTCGCATTCCCGCCGCACCAAGCCGGGATCGCCGAAGCGCGTGCGCGCCTCGGCCATGGCTGCCTCGCGCGAAAGTCCGCGATCCATTGCGTCACGCACCAGCAGCTCGAAGTGGTGGGTCAGCTCTTCGGCGACTTCGTGCGCGGCGTCGGGCTTCCACCAGAATCCCTTGAGCCGCGCGCCGAACCCGAGGCGACGCCTAGGCATTCTCGGTACGGAGGACGCGCCCTACGGCATCCTGCACCGTCTCCCAGTGATTGAGCTGGCGCTTGAGCTGTTTCCGCCCTTCGCGCGTGATGGAGTAGAACTTGGCCTTCCGGCCCAGCTCCGATTCGCCCCACTCGGCCTCGATCCATCCCTTGGCTTCCATCCGGTAGAGCGCGGGATAGAGCGAGCCCTCCTCGATGCGGAGCCGGTCGCCGGTGCGCTCCTCGAGGAGGCGCGCGATGGCGTAGCCGTGGCGCGGGGCCCAGGTGAGGGCCTTGAGGACGAGGAGATCGAGGGTCCCCTGGGGAAGGTCGAGGAAGAAGTCGGGCATGGAGGCTCTCATACCTAGAAGTACATACTTAGAATAACCAAGTATGATAGAGGCGCAAGGTACTGCACTTGCCAGCGGTCAGCGCAGCTTCACCACCACGGCCTCCCAGGCCGGCACGGCGAGCTTCCCGCCGATCGCGCGCGCCGCGTAGAGCACCGGCGTGCCGTGGAGGCGGTCGTCGAGCGCCTTGCGGGGATTCCCCGGACGGAAGTCGGCATCGAGCGCGAACACGATCAGGTAGCGGTCGCGATCGGCCGCGTCGTTGGGGCGGCGGATGTACCAGGCGTCGCCCGGATCCTGGGTCGGCCGGCCGGGAATCGCGCGGCCGGGACCGGTGGTCGATGGGGGAAGCGTGCCGCAGTCCTGGACCTTGAGTGGGGTGACGGTTCGGGTGGCGACTTCCCAGCGATAGACATCCCGCTCGGTGATGATGCAGTTGACCGGTGAGATCGCGGCCGAAGGCAGCAAGGGCAGCTCGACCGGCACGGAGCCGGAATCCAGTGGCGCCCAGCTTTCCAGCGAGTCAGGTGATAACAGTCGAATGCCGTCGGGGCCTCGGAGATACACCGCGACGTGGCTCTTCGAGGAGAGGCCGAGCCAGACACCCGAGACTTCGACACCGCGCACTTCGACGCGTGGGGGCGTTGCGATCTGGAGCAGCGCGGTCAGCAGGAGGTACGGCATGGCCTTGCGCTAAGAGAGTACCGAAACTGGCTATTTCCGGAGGGCGTAGAGCCCTCATGCCCTTCGTCATTCAGCTCTGCCTCGCCATGCTGGCCTTCCTGCCGGCCTGCTCTCTCGAGCCCACCGACGGGGGTCCCGATGGCGCCGAGGTCTCACCCGACCTTACGGCCGAGGTCCGGATTCTCTTCATCGGAAACAGCCTCACATACGTGAACGATCTTCCGTCCGTGGTGAAGGCGTTGACCACCGGCGCGGGGCTGCCGAACACGCAGGTCGCCACCATCGCCTACCCGGACTATGCGCTCGAAGATCACTGGAACCAGGGCAACGCCCGGGCAGCCGTTGCGAAGGATGGCTGGACCCACGTGATCATGCAGCAGGGACCATCGGCACTCCAAGAGAGTCGCGTCAACCTGCTGCAGTGGTCCAATACCTTCGCCGCGCTGATCAAGGCGCATGGCGCGATGCCCGGCATGTATATGGTGTGGCCATCCACCGAACGGAACTTCGACTTCGACCGGGTGAGCGAATCGTATCGGCTCGCGGCGGAGGAGATCGAGGGACAGCTCTATCCCGCCGGTGATGCCTGGCGCGCAGCGTGGCGCCGGAATCCCGCCCTCGCGCTCTACGGCAGCGACGGGTTCCACCCCAGCAGTCTCGGCACCTACACCGCGGCACTCACTATCGTCGCAGTGCTCTTCAATCGCTCACCCATCGGCCTGCCGACGCTCGGGATTCCCGCCGCCACTGCCCAGGTCCTCCAGGAATCAGCGCTCGAAGCGGTGACCGGAGTCCAGCCCAGCACCAGGAAATAGAGCACAGAACACGAAACAGAGCACAGGAAAACCGGTTCACTGTCCTGTGCTCTGTGCTCTGTGCTCCGTGCCCGGTGGCGCGTGCTCCCGTGCGATGTGCGCGCTCGGCCTGACACGCGCGTCACGTTGAATGTGAGGTGAGTGTTGTGCCTTGCGACACCTGGCCGGGTACCTTTCGCGCCGGGAACCGTTTCCCCGGAGACCCATAGATGAATCGCATGACCACGCTGACTGCCCTGACGTGTGTCCTTGTCCTGACCGGCTCGGCCCGGGGCCAGACTGCTCCCGATGGCGAAGCGATCGTGGCCGCCGTCAACAAGTTTTTCGCCGGCATGAAGGCGCGGGACACCGCCATGATGTCCTCGACCAGCATGCCGGGGGCGACCATGGCCTACGCGGCCTATCGGGCTGGCAAAACGACGACCGGCGGAGCGATGGCGGCGACCCAGAACGTCAACGTCGCCGGAATGGCCGAAGCCCCGGACGAGAGGCTTCTCGCTTCCGAGGTTTGGCAGGACGGCGACATCGCGACGGTCTGGGCGCCCTACGAGCTCTTCCTGGGGACGAAGCAGCTGCATTGCGGGTACGACGGATTCAACATGGCCCGCGTCAATGGCGTCTGGAAGTTCTCGAGCGTGATCTACAGCGCGAGGCCGGACGACTGCGAGGCGATCCGGGCCGCCGCCAAGGCACCCCCGAGGGAGCCGAGCGCCACCGAGCGCGCCGAGGTCCTCAAGGCGGTGGAGGGATTCTTCACCGCGATGCGGAAGAAGGACAGCGCGGCGCTGGCGGGCAGTTTCACCGAAAGGGCCAACTGGACGACGGCGGTCCATCGCGCCGGCAAGGACAGCGTCAGTCGCCGGATGGCGTCGCTCGACGTGGCCCGGATGTCCAAGTCGAAGCAGGCACTCGATGAGCGGTTCATCGGGGAGCCCACCGTGCGCATCGACGGCGACGTGGCGCTGGCGTGGGGGTACTACCAGTTCAAGGTGGACAACAAGGTGTCACACTGCGGTTATGACTCGTTCCACATGCTCAAGGAGAATGGGGCGTGGAAGATCGAAAGCGGGTCATATACCGTCCGACCCGACGGGTGCAAGAAGCCCTAAGGCCCTAAGGCCCTAAAGGCCTGGGGCTTTAGGCCTTTAGGGCTTTAGGCTTTTAGAGGGCCTTGTTATGGCTTCCTCCGGTACACGGCGCCGGAAAGACGAAGTTCCGAGGGTTTGCCGTCCATCCCCAGGGAAAACGTCGCCATCGCGCTGCCGCGCCACTCGGCGTCCCAGTTCACCCGGAACGTGTCGTACTGCCAGTGCTCCATGTTCCCCGCGTGCTTGGAGCTGGTGCGCATCCGCAGCGCGCCGTTCTCGTAGGTCACCACGGCCTTGCCGTAGAGTGAATCAGCGTACGTTCC
>DATEOL010000268.1:0-2598 GCA_035274025.1 Gemmatimonadales bacterium
TCGCTCACCGCGATCCAGCGCAGCGACCCGATCAAGCTCGACGGTCACCTCGACGAGGCTTCGTGGCAGGCAGCGATCCCCGGCATTCATTTCACCCAGCAGCGCCCCTCCGAAGGCGCGCCCGCCACGCAGCAAACCGAGATCCGTGTCCTCTTCGACAATGAGGCGCTCTACATCGGGGCGCGCATGTTCGACGACCAGGGTGCGAAGGGCGTCCGGAGCGAGCTGGTGCGACGGGACCAGGAAACGGCCGGCGATCAGCTCGATCTCATCTTCGATACCTATCATGACCACGTAGGCCGGACATCATTCGGCGTGAATCCACGCGGCGTGAAGAAGGACGGCGGAGTCGCCACCTCCTACAACGATCCGGCGTGGGACGCGGTGTGGGAGGTCGTGACCGCCGTGGACTCGCTGGGATGGACCGCCGAATTCAGGATACCCTTCTCACAGCTGCGATTCACCCGGGATCCGGAGCAGGTCTGGGGACTCCAGGTGTGGCGCACCGAAAGCCGCCTCAACGAGATCTCGATGTGGTCGTTCTGGGGACTCACCGAATCCGGTGGACCGCCGCGGTTCGGACATGTCGAAGGCATCCAGATCGGGCACGGCCAGAAGAAGCTCGAGGTGTTGCCCTACGTCGTGGCTCAGATGGAACGCCTGCAGGAAGGCGATCCCGGCGACCCGTTTTACGAGCAGCACGACGGCAAGGGGCGCGTCGGTGGCGACCTCAAATACCTGGTCACCAACAACCTCACCCTGCAGGCGACGATCAACCCCGACTTCGGCCAGGTCGAAGTCGATCCCGCGGTGGTGAACCTCTCCGCCTTCGAGACGTTCTTCCCGGAACGCCGCCCCTTCTTCGTCGAAGGGGGCGGCGTCTTCGGCTTCGGCGACTTCAGCTGCTATTTCTGCTCCAACGTCTCGAATCTCGGGATGTTCTATTCGCGGCGGATCGGCCGGCAACCGCAGGGCGACCTGCCGGAAGGCACCCAGTACGCCGATGCGCCCGACGCGACCGAGATCATCGGCGCGGCGAAGCTCACCGGGCGCAGCAAGTCGGGCTGGACCCTCGGACTGCTCGAGGCCCTCACCTCGCTGGAGACCGCGCCGATCCAGCTGAACGGCGCCCCCGGCAGCCAGGAGGTCGAGCCCCTCTCCAACTATTTCGTCGGCCGGCTGAACCGGGACCTCAATCACGGCAACACCCAGATCGGGTTCATCGGCACCTCGGTCGTCCGGGACCTGCAGGACCCGCTCCTCGCGGCCAAGCTGTCGCAGCACGCGGAAGGATTCGGGCTCGACTGGAACCACTCCTGGGGCAATCGCGCCTACAACTTCATGGGCCAGGTCGCGACGTCGAATGTCGCGGGCAGTACCGAT
The DNA here is from genome assembly GCA_035274025.1 of Gemmatimonadales bacterium. Classification (GTDB taxonomy): domain Bacteria; phylum Gemmatimonadota; class Gemmatimonadetes; order Gemmatimonadales; family GWC2-71-9; genus SZUA-320. Next base: position 1,384 of record DATEOL010000268.1, read on the forward strand.
GCGATGCTCCGTCTCCAGCAGTCGAGCGCGCGGTATTTCCAGCGCCCCGACCGCGAGAACGGCAGCAACGGTCTCTTCAGCAATTCCTACGATCCGGAGGCGACCCGTCTCGGTGGGTACGCGGCGTATGGCCGCCTCGCGAAGGTGGCGGGCAACTGGCTCTGGGAAGGCTCGGTCAATGTACGGAGCCCCGGATTCGAGGTGAACGACCTCGCGTTCCTCACCCGGGCGTCGTACCTGTGGGGCAACGTGAACGTCATGCGGCAGTTCTCCAAGCCGACGTCCTGGTATCGATCGGCCGCGCTGATCGCTGGCGTACAGCAGGAGCGGAACTACGACGGCGATGTCACCGACCTGCAGTTCCACACCTACGGGCGGATGGAGTTCCTCAACAACTGGTCGATAGGCGGATTCCACATCCAGCGGCCGGGGACCTTCACCGACGACGCGCTGCGCGGAGGACCGACGGTGCGGAAGCCGACCAATCACTACTCGAACGGCTTCTTCGGCACCGATTACCGCAGGAAGGTGGTGATCGACCTCAATGGCGGATACGGCTCCAACGCGGAAGGCGCCTCCGGATGGGATGCCAGCGTGGGCATCACCCTCAAGCCCCTGTCCAACATCCAGCTCATGTTCCGACCGGGCTTTTCGCAGCAGGCTTCATCCCAGCAGTACGTGACCGTGGTCGATGACGCGACCAACGCGGCGTTCTACGGGAAGCGCTACGTGATGGCCAGACTGGACCAGACCGACTTCTCGATGAACACCCGGGTGAACGTGACCTTCAATCCCCAGCTCACGCTCGAGGTGTTCCTGCAGCCGCTGATCTCGTCGGTGGACTACGCCTCGTTCAAGGAATTCGATGCGCCCCGCGAGCTCGCCAAAAGCGTGTACGGTGTGGACCGGGGAACCATCGGGGAGATTCGAGATACGGAAGGAACGGTCACCGGATACCACATCGATCCCGACGCGTCGGGCGCGGCCGCCGCATTCTACATCGACAACCCCGACTTCAGCTTCCGGAGCCTCCGGGGGAACGCGGTGCTGCGCTGGGAGTACCACCCCGGGTCGACGGTCTACTTCGTCTGGACCCAGTCCCGCAACAATTTCGAGCCCTACGTCAGCGACGGCGGATTCAGCCGGAACTGGCAGGCGCTCACGGGCTCGCCGACGGACAACATCTTCCTGATCAAGTTCAACTACTGGCTGTCG
>DATEOL010000269.1:0-10560 GCA_035274025.1 Gemmatimonadales bacterium
GAGAATTTCTTGAGGGCCCACTGGTCGGGACTCAGCTTCCTGACCGACTCGGCGAGATAGGCGGCGTCCGCCACGGCGCCCTCCTCGACCCGCCCTTCACGACCGTCGGGCAGCCAGACCGTGTCTTCCTGACGGCGCAGCCGCGACCGGAGCGGGGCGCTGGCCGGACCCGATTTGGTCGCGATCACCGCCCCGTCGGACCAGGCGGCGCCGGTGAGCCAGCGCTCGGCCGCGTCGGGATGCAGCTCGCGGATGTACCCGGAATGCACCCAGCCCTGATATCCGTCGACCATCGACGTGACGGACAGCCAGTCACCCTGTTGTCCGGAAACGCGGGCGGTCTCACCGAGCACGAGCTGGGACATCTGCTCCGACCGCACCGACGGCTCGCGGTGCATCGGCGTGACGCTGGCGATGGCGACCAGCGCGTTCATGCCGCCGGCGGCGCGGGCTTCGCGGCCGGCGCGCAGGTGGCGCAGAGCACCACGCCGCGAAAACTGCAGATCAGGCAGATGAACGTCCCGCAGTTGTCGCAGGGATAGCCTTCCGACGCGCGCTCCTCGCGGCCGCACGCGCGGCAGATCATCGCATCCTTTTCCTTCCGCTCGCGGTGCTGCATGGGGTCACTCCGTGATGGCATACCGCTTGATCTTGTTGATGAGAGTCGCGCGCGAGATCCGAAGCTCCTTCGCCGCGCGAGTCCGGTTGCCACCGTGAAACCGGAGGCTCCTCTCGATCTGCTGCTTCTCGGTTTCCTCGAGGCTCATCGGGGTGTGCCGGCGGTCGCCGAGACCGGGCCTCGCCCTGAGCTCGCCGGGCAGGTGCTCGATCAGGATGGCCTGCTGGCCGGCCGCCCTGGCCACCAGGGCACTCCGTTCCACTACGCCCGCCAGCTCCCGGACGTTCCCGGGCCAGCCGTGCGTCATCAGCCGCTCCAGGCTCTCCGCGGCGAAGGGCAGCGGCGGGTCCGGGGACCGTGAAGCCAGCGCGCTGTGAAGGCCGGTGATGAGCAGGAGGCGGTCCGCATCGGATCGTTCACGGAGCGCCGGCACGTTGAGGACCATCGTGCTCAACCGGTAGTGCAGGTCGCCCCGGAACCGGTCCTCCTCCACCTCGGCCGAGAGGTCACGGCTCGATGACACGATGAGCCTCGCGTTGGCGGAAACATCCCGCTGCCCACCCACCCGGCGAAAGGCTCGCGACTCGAGGGTGCGAAGGAGCACGGGCTGCAGCTCCAGCGGCAGCGAGCCGATCTCCCGAAGCAGCAGGGTACCGTTGCTCGCCAGCTCGAGCCGGCCGCGGATCCGCCGCTTCGCGTCGGGCAGCGCGCCCCGCTCGGCGCCGAAGAGCCGCGTCTCCAGCGTCACGGCGTCGGCGCCGGCGCACCAGGCCTCGAGGAACGGTTCGCGGGCGCGGGCCCCGAGGTCGTGAATGAGCCTCGCCATCCACGCCTTGCCCACGCCGGCTTCGCCCTGGATCAGCACCGTGGTGCGATCACTCTGCGCGAGGGCTACCACCTGCTGGCCGACCGCGCGCATCACCGCCGAGGTGCCGAGGGCGTCGAGGGAGATGCCGGGCGCGGCCAGGGCGACCTCGGCGGCGCGCCTCCGCTTGGTCGCGTCCGCCACCCGCGCGGCAGTCGCGGCGAGCAGCTCGAGGCTCGACCCCCTCAGGAGTATGTGATCGGCCCCCCGCCGGAGCGCGTGGGTGGCCGCGCTATCGTCGGAGCTATCGAGCACGCCGATGACCGGGACGCCCCGCTGGCGCAGCAGCGCGAGCAGGTCGGGTCCGTCGCCGGTCGGCAGTCCGAGGTCGAGCACCGCGGCGTCCGGTTCGAGCCGGTCGCAGGCCGCCATGGCTCCGGCCGCGTCGAGCTCGCGTGCCACCTCGAATCCAAGCTGCTCGAGGTGTCCGCCGATCGTCCTGAGTGCAACCGCGTCGTCGTCAACCAGCAGGATCGCATCGCTCATCGATTCATTCCCCCGCTTACGCTGGTACCACCACGGAAATGGCCTCCGGAACCACCGAGGCGGTGAAGGGGGTCGCGCCGCCGGGCTCACCATCCAGCTCGACTGGCTGGGTGGAGCTGGTCTCCACCCGCACCGTTCGCCCGCGCGCGTACCCGATGAAAGTACCGCTCCCCCCCGTGGCGGGGAGTTCACGCAACACATGCCATACCGCGCGCATCCCGTCCCACACGTCGTTCGCGCGCACCACTACGACGTCCAGCAGGCCATCATACGGCGAGATGCCGTGACCGAGTCGCAGGAACGGCGGAATGATCTCGCCGCAATTGGCCACCAGGATCATCGCGGCCTGGGCATCGTATTCCACGCCGTCGACCGTGATGGTCGCCGTGAAGCTCCGGAATTCGGGGAGCACCCGAAGGACCGTCGCGATGTAGGCCCCGATGCCCCACCGCCGTTTTTCCTCCGAGCGGGTCTCGCCCATCACCCAGGCATCGATGCCCGCGCCGCACGCCACCGAGAAGTAGGTGTCGCCGTGGGCGCGGTCCATCCGGCCCAGGTCGAGGCGCCGCCGCTTGCCCCGGACCAGCGCCTGGGCGGCGCGTCCCACCATCCGGGGAATCCGGAGGTTTCCAGCGAGCAGGTTGCCGGTGCCTCCGGGCACGAGGCCGAGCGCCACGTCGGTGCCAACCAGGGACGAGGCGGCCTGCATGGTGGTACCGTCCCCGCCCTGCACCACCACGAGGTCCACCGAGTCGCGGACCGCGTGCGCGGCGATCTTCTTCGCGTCTCCCGGGCCCGTCGTGGCCTGCACGTCGAAGTTCCAACCCGCCCGGCGGAAGACATCGCTCACCGTCATCACGCTCTGTTGCGTGGTGCGGGCGGCTGCGGGATTTGTGATCAGGATGGCTCGCGCCACGTCAGTATTCCCGCGACCACTTGAGGTCGCCGCCCAGCTGATACCGCTTGGACGTCGAAACCGATGCCCCGGTGACGCAGGTCTGCACCGGCTCCGCGCTTGCCGAGATTGTCGTCGAGGCGTTGAGCCGGTAGTCCAGGCTGGCGCCGAAGTTCCGGAAATCGAACTGCTGAAAGTCGGGACAGAATCCGGTGTTCAAGCTCACGAACCATCTGGCGCCCAGCTGCCATCCGGCGGAGAGGCGAGTGAGCGAATAGCGCCCGGCCTGGCCGCCGAGGTTCTCCCCCGGCCGGATTTCCACCACATCCGGCCCCATGCCCGGCTCCGAGACCAGCCGGTTCTCGATCTCGCTGGTAAGCGTGGACGCGAGGAGCGAAGCCAGCTGGGCGACCTGCTGCTGCTGTCCCGAGGAGACCACCGAGCTGTTGACGGTCCTCCGGAGCACGAGCAGCGAGATGATGTCGCTCTGGGAGAGCGGGGGCCTGATGCTCGAGGCGAGCGCCAGCTTGGGCTCCCGCAGGGTACCGCCGATGTGGGCGGTCACCTCGACGTCGCGCGCGGTGGCCTCGGCATCCGCCGGGCGGATGATGTGGCGCGCGTCGATATCCAAATCGGCATTCAGGTCGGGGTCTCCCAGGTAGGTGACCTGCCCGCGCGTCACGTCGAAGGCGCGGGTGATCGCGAGCAGCTTGAGGTTGTAAGTCCCGCGGATCGCGTTGAAGACCCCATCGAAGCGATAGATGTTGCGCGTCTTCTGGACCGACACGCCGCCCTGGAGCTGGATGTTCGCTTCGTTGCTCCGCAGCCACACCCCCTCGGCCGCGGTGAAGGAGAAATCGCGGATGGTGAGCGAGTCGAGGAACCGGTTCTGCAGCTCCGCGCCGAGGCCCCGGGTGCGGATGGCCGCGGTGTCCACCAGGTCGGCGTAGAGCGGGTCCTCCAGGTTGACGATCGACTTGCTCACCAGGTCGGCGAAGTAGATGACCGAGTTGCGCGCCGTCGCCCGGCCGGTGAGGGTCGCCTTGAGCACCGGCCCCTTGAGCTGCACCGCGCCGTCGGCCTCGAGGTCGAGGAATTCGTTCACATCCATGACCTTGAACTCGTTGGCGCGAATCTGCAGGTCCATCACGGGACGAGTCAGGTTCTCCAGCCGCACCAGCCCGCTGGCGTGGAGCATTCCACTCTCGCCCCCGATCGCGAGGGTGTCGACCACGATGGAATCGCCCGCCAGCGTCACCTTGCCGTACATCGGACCGTAGCGCACGCCGAGGCTCGGCAGCAGCGCGCGGCCATCCTCGATCTCGATGGTCCCGCCCAGCCGTGGCGCATCCCAGGTGCCCTGCACCGTGACATCGGACTTGAGCGTCCCGCGGATCTGCCGGATGTTCCGGGTGAACGCCTCGAACACGGCGAGGTTCATGCTGTCGGCCTCGATCCGGATCGCGAGGTCGCCCGGCATCTGGCGGGTGCCGCGATGGTCCCGCGACCACGCCAGGTCGAGCGGGAGCACCGCGTTCACCTCCATCAGCGACGTACCGGTGCGCCAGAAACTCAGGTTGCTGTCGAGGCGCTTGCGCCGGTAGTTGAAGGCTGCACGGGTCAGGGGCGCACGAAACTCGCCGAAGACGGGACCAGTCAGCGTCGCGGTGCCCCGGAAGACCGGGTCCGCCGCGGTGCCCGCGATCCGGGAGTCGAAGAACACGCTCCCGCCCACGCGCGAGGTGTCGCGCAGCATCAGCGCGTAGATGTCGCGAAGGTCGAGCCCGGAAACCCGGACATCGAATTCGCCTTCCTTGCGGGAGGGCACGGCGCCGACGAGGTCGATGCGGGCCGAGCCATCCCGGCGGCTGATCGCGGTCTCGCTGAAGGACCAGGTGCTGTCCGCGAAGGTCACCCGGAAGGGGGCCTCGCTGGTCCAGGCGTTTCCGCGGAGGTCGAGGCCCAGGGTATCGACCAGGATGGTGCGCCCGGCGGTCGACCAGAATTCACCGGAGGTGGCGAGCTCCACCGAGCCCCCGCTGGCGACGCTGACCCGCCAGCGCAGGGAATCGGCGAGCCCGTGCGCCGTGGCCTCGATGGCATGCAGGTCGTAGCGTCCCTTGGTCACCGAATCCGCGCTCGCGGTGACATCGATCCGCGATCGTGGTCCCCCGCTCCAGGCCAGCTCGGCTTTCGCATTGGGGACATGGTAGCTGTTCCAGTGAATGCCGGTCGCGGTCGCGGCCCCCTTCACCTCCATCGAATCGAGCGAGCCCTTGAGGATAAACGTTGCATCAGCGACGCCCTGCAGGACCTCACGCGCGACCGAGGAATCCGGCAGCGGACTGAGCCTCCCGGTGACGAGTGAGTCGAACGCACTCAGCTGATCGGCGTGCGCGACGACCGTGAGCGTCCCGTCCTTCGGCCGGGCCCAGCCGAGCGCCCCCGACGCGGTGGCGCGAGCGCCGGTGAATCCGACCAGCGAGGTATCGATCCGGATGACGCTGTCATGCACGCTGACCCGCGCGCGTACGGTGTCGAACCCGACTTCGCGAATCCACCCCGGCGCGAGCGTGAGGGTGAAGTCCCCTTCGGGGGCGACCATTGAGTCGATCGTGCCGTTCACGATCGCCTGGCCGGTGAGTCGGGTGGGCACTCCACGCCCCACGACCTGGCTCACGTCGAGGTTCTCGAAGTCGAGCCGCAGCGAATCCCCTCCCCATCGGGGCGGCAGCATCGTCATGATCCCTTCCGCCTTGACCTTGCCGAGCTCCCCGGAGAGGTCCGCGCGCACAAACATCCGGTCCAGCGGCCCCTCGAGGTGCACCGGCCCGCGCACGGTCCCGAGCGTGGTCAGGGTCGGGAAGGAACGGCGGATGCCCTCGAAGTCGAGCGGCTTGAAGTCGAGGTCCGCATCGAGGACCACACGCGCGGTATCGCGAGTGTTGATCCGGATTCGCCCGTCGGTGGCACTCGCCGGGCGCTGCTGATCGACCTGGGTCAGGTGACCGGTGAAGGTGAAATCCTTCCACGGCCCGTCGATGGTGCCCGCGCCCTTGCCCCTGCCCTCCAGGATCACGGCGGGCACGGCCAGCCGGATGGTGGCAAGGTCGAGGTCGGCGGAGTCGAGGGTGACGTTGTGGAAGATGAATCCTTCCTCGCCTCCCAGCGTCACCGGACCACGCATCTGGATGAGATTGGGCGCGTGATCGGCGCTGCGGTAATCGTAGAACTGCCAGTCGGTGCCGATCTCCATCTGCTCGAAGTAGCCGTCGGCCTGCAGCCGTCCCGAAAGCCGCCCCGTGAGTGGCAGGGTGTCGAGGTAGGGGCGCACCGCGTCGAGGTCGACTTCGGTGAGCTGGAGGTCGAGTCCCCGGAAGCCGAGACCGCGGAACCGGTGGCTGATGGCGGTGAGCTTGCCGCGGATCCGCGCGGTGCCGTCGCCCACATCGAGGTCGGGGATCCGGTACTCCGTCACGTTGGTCCCGACCGACACCGCGGTCAGCCGGCCGCGTCCGGTGTACTCGGGAAAATCAGGCGAGACGAACCGGAGGTCCGCGAGAGCGACCCGTCCCGCGTTGAAGTTGAAGTCGAAGAGCAGCGTGTCGGCGGGCCAGGAAACCAGCCCGCGCGCGGTCCCGCGCGTCCCCGGCAGCTCGGCGCGGCGCAGGTCGAACCACAGCGTGTCGTTCTGCTGCCGGAGCTCGCCCGAAAGGTCGCGCACGTCGAGCAGCGGATCGCTCACCACCAGGGAGAGAGAGTCGACCTGGATCAGGATCGGGTCACGCTCGGGCGTCGAGACCCGCGCCCGGCTGAACTTCGCGTTGAGACCTTCGATGGTGCGGTATTGCTGGAGGCCCTCACCCTGTCCGCCATCCTCGATCCGCCGGCCGGGCACGAGACGGGCCGCTGCCAGCGCCGAATCCGCGGACGCTTTCCCCCGCAGGTGACCCGGTGGTGACCACGGCGTGAGCACGGTGAGGATCCCGTCCTGGATCGTCACGTCGTGCAGATCCACCAGCTTGCCGGGACCCTGCGGCTTGCCGGGCGGGCCCTCGCCGATGCGGAGGACTTCCTCGAAGTTGAGCCGGCCGCTGCGGTGTTTCTCGAGATACACCCGAGGCCGCACCAGGGTGACCTGGTCGAACACGATCCGTCCCGCGAGCAGGTTCGCCAGCAGGAAACGAACCTCCACCCGACCAAGCGAGGCGAGCGGAAAGCCCGTGGTGTCCCGCACCACCACGCTGTCGAGCGTGAGCCGGTTGAAGAAGTTCCCCTCGATCCGCTTCACCGAGAATGAGCCCCGCACCAGCGCGGCGGAGCGCGCCGTCACCACCTCGGCCAGCAGCGAGCGGCCGGGCGGGGTGAATCCCAGCGCGAGCAGCGTACCCAGCACCGCGGCCACGGCCCCGATCACCATCACGAAGATGAAGCGCGCGATCGCGATGGGGAGGCGGCTCATCAGAACGCCTGCCCGATCGCCAGGTGGAACGTCAGCCCGCGGGTGCCGGGCTTCACGTAGTTCGGATTCGAGAGGACGAGCGTGCCGTCCTCGTCGGTAAGGTAGAGCTGCCCGGCCGGGTAGCCGTACCCGTTGTAGGCCACATCGAGGCGAGCCGGTCCGAGTGGCGTGCCGACCCGCACGCCGACACCCGGAGTGAAGCGGACCTGCACGGGGTCCTGCCGGTTGGTCACGTCTTCCCACACCGCGCCCGCATCGAGAAATCCGACCAGTCGCCAGCGCGGAATCAGCGGGAAGGGAACCCGGATCTCGGCGTTCGCGATGCCGAGCCGGTTGCCGCCGATCGGTGACACGGTGACGTCGTTGGGATCGACCACGCTATCGGCGGGAACGTCGGCCGGGTCGAGCACCACGTAGACCACCGGACCCAGGTCGTTGCGATCGTAGCCGCGCACGTCGTTCGCGCCGCCGGCGTAGAAGCGCTGGTCCGGGGTGACGTAGGTGAACGGGCCCTGGTCGGACTGGATCTCCGGCGCGGTGAGGAACCCGCCTCGAATCCTGAACGCCGCGGTGATCTTCGGCGTGAGTGGCATGTAGAGCGACGCGTCACCGGTGACGCGGGCAAACCGCTGCAGCTCCTCGGAGCCGGTGAAGGTCGCGCTGAGCGCGCCCTGGAGACCGATCGAAGTTCCGCGACTCGGGTCGAGGATGTTGTTCACCCGCAGCCGGGACACCCCGACGCTGGCGATGCCCTGCCGCTGCCGCGCCTTGGCGACTTCGATGTCGGCCGGATTGCAGGCGTTGAAGTAGGCACAAAAGTTGGCGTCGCTTGCATCGGTCGAGCCCCACGCCAGCCGGTACCCGACGGTGATCGGGATGCGGCTCCCCGACTCGCGGGTCATCGAGACCGCGCCACCAACTTCCTCGCGCAGGTACGCGGCGAACTCGGAGCGACGCTCGGCGAAGAGCTGGAGGCCGAGGACGTTGTCGGGGGAAAGGAACGCAGGCTGTCGCAGCGAAATCGTGGCGGCGTAATTGAGCTTGCTCGATCCGATCGGATCGTCCTGGAGCCGGCTGCAGAGGAAGGTGTCGTCGAGTCCGAAATCGAGCGGATCGCCGGTGCCGATCTTGGTGAGGCGTCCCGAGATTTCCAGCAGCCTCCCCTGGCGGAACATGTTCCGCACCGTCATCGAGGCGCTGCCCCGAAAGCAATCGTCGGTCCCGTAACCCGCCGAGGCGCCCAGCCGGTACCGCGCGCCCGGAACCAGCCGCACGATCAGCGGGACCGAATCCCCTTCCACGCGGTAGCGCGAGGTGTCGATCTCCACCGACACGAAGCGATAGCTCTCGGTCGCGGCGATGTTGCGCTGGCTTCGATAGAGGTTGGAGGTCTGGAATCGCTGACCGGTGCGCGCGGCCATCAGCTGGATCACGAACGCGCTGTCCTTGCGGGGCGCGCCTTCCACCTGGATCCGCCCGATCACCTGCTGCCGTCCGGACTGCACCCGGAGCACGACCTGGGCTTCACGCGCCGCGGAATCGACCGTGCGGCCGAGCAGGAAGACACGGGCCGACGCGTAACCCTGTTCCCGGAGGCGCGCAGTCAGCGTGTCGCCGGTGCTCTGCAGCAGGTAGCGGTTGAACGGATCACCGAGGCGGAGGGGGAGGTCGCGCTGGAGCCGGTCGGAGCGGGCGATCGAATCCAGCCCCAGGATGTCGAGCTGGGAGAGCCGGACCGGCTCCCCCTCCCGGATCACGAACGTGATGTGGACGTCTTCCTCCCCGCGCACGACCGACGTGTCGACCTGGACCTCGAGGAACCCGTAGATGCGGTAGAGCAGCCGGAGCCGCTCGACATCCCGCTCGAGGTCTTTTTCGTTGAGCCTCCGGACGCTGCCGAGGAAGTTGCGAAGGATCGGGGCGCGAGCGAACCAGTCCGAATTGGTGGTCGAAATGGCTGCCGCGAGCGTCTCATTGTCGATCGCCTTGTTGCCATCGAATTGGAGTCCGCGCACGATCAAGCCGCCCTGCGCTACACCGGGGGAAGCCCCTCCCAGTGCAGCACAGAAAACGAACAGGGCGAGGAGCCCGGTCCTGGGTCGCCTTGGATCGATTGACGACACGGTGTAAATCTAGTAGGATAGCCACTTTACGCCACAATGGCCGGACCGGGAACTCCCCCAGTGCGAAAATTCATCTGCCTAGTTTTCAGCACAGTCAGCGTCCTGGCCATCGTCGGGTGCAAGGAAACGGCTCCTGACCGGCGGCTGCAATACGCGCTCTCCCAGGACCCGCGCTCCCTCGACCCGGCGCTCTCGACCGACGTTCCCACCGGTGAAATGGTGACGCTGCTCTACGACAACCTCGTACAGCAATCAGTCGAAGGAGCTGTCGTGCCCGGCCTCGCGGCACGCTGGACCATCGATTCCACCGGGACCCGGTACGTCTTCACCCTGCGCAGCGGCGTCAGGTTCCACGACGGGACCGCGCTCGACTCTCGGGTCGCTCGCGCTTCGCTGGTTCGCGCCATCGCGCCGGGCACGGGTGGCGGACGGGGCTGGCCCCTCTATCCGATCCGCGGCGCGCGCGCCTTCGCGCAGGGCGCCGGCAGTGATATCGAAGGCATCACCACCCCGGACGATTCAACGATTGCCATCACGCTGGAAGAACCGCTCAACATTTTTCTCACCCTGCTCGCGATGCCGGTCGCCGCGATCGTACCGCCCAGCGCGAGCGGGGAGCTGGGAGAGCATCCCATCGGCACCGGGCCCTGGAGGTTCGTGTCGTGGTCGCACGATGACGCGATCGTGCTGGCCGCCAACGCCGGGTATTGGGGCGCCCGTCCGCGCGCGGACACCCTCCGCGTGCGGATCATTCCCGAGGAGCTGACGCAGGCAGCGGAATACGAGTCGGGCGGACTCAGCGTCGTGGAGGTTCCCTTCGGCGAGACCGCGCGATGGGAGGCCAGTCACGCCGCCGAGCTGCAGCGGCGTCCCGCGCTCCGGGCGCTCTATGTGGCGATCAATACCAAGCGGGGGCCGCTGGAAGATCCGCGGGTGCGCCGCGCGCTCAACCTCGCGGTGGACCGCGACGCGATCCTTCGCAACGTGGCGGGCGGCCGCGGCGTGCTCGCGGCGGGCACCATTCCTCCCGGTGTGAGCGGCCACGACTCGACCCGGCGGCCCTATCCGTTCGACCCCGAGGCGGCGAAGCGGCTGCTCGCCGAAGCCGGC
>DATEOL010000270.1:0-2150 GCA_035274025.1 Gemmatimonadales bacterium
TGGTGACGAGCTCGAGGTTCATCGGCCGGTCAGCGTGCCCGCTCGATGAAGAGCCGCCGGTAGCGGTAGATGTAGAGCACGAAGGAGTAGATCGTGAGCACCGTCGCGATCGCCAGGGTGATGGCGACGAAGCTCCCGTGGAAGGTGTTCCAGAAGCTCGCGAAGCGGCCGTGGGTCCAGCCCATCGGCGTCCGGGCGTCACGGAACGCGAACCAGAGCATGATCGCGCCGACGAAGATGTTCTGGAGGACGGTCTTGAGCTTTCCTGCACCGCCGGCGGGAATCACCACCCCGTGCCGCTGCGCCCACCAGCGGAAGATGGTCATGGCGATCTCGCGGCCGATCAGCAGGGCGCAGACCCACAGGGGAATGCTGCCCCAGACCGGGATATCGTAGAGGTCGTGCCGCGTGCGGGAGATCCAGTAGATCGGCACGAGCGTGGCGAAGAGGAGGAGCTTGTCGGCGATCGGGTCGAGCAGCTTGCCGAGGTCGGTGACCTGGTTGTGCCGGCGCGCGAGGTAGCCGTCGAAGACGTCGCTCACCGCGGCCGCCACGAAGATCACGAAGCAGATGAGCTTCGGCCAGTAGCCTTCGATGAACGGGAGGAGTGCGATGACCGGGGTGAAGCTGATCCGGACGAGGGTGATGATGTTGGGCAGCGTCCACATCGGCGCCGCGTCCTAGCCCAGCGTCTTCACGACGGTCTTGCTGATGGCCTTGAGGGTGTCGAACACGCCTTCGCCCGTCACGGCGACCGCCTCGTAGTAGGGCGCGCGCTCGATCCACTGTCCGTCCTGCTGGCTCACGAGGAACTCGCCGGGATGCTCGGGATCGGCGAGCACGCGCTGGCGCACCGGATCCTCGACCACCCAGCCGGGATTGAGCGCCGCCTGCAGCTCCGCGATGGGCGCGGCATTGGGCAGGTCGCGCTTGTTGTACTGGATGGCGAACGGGAGCCGGGTCAGGTCGTAGCCGTGCTGGGCCATGTTGTCGTAGAGGTTCTGCATGGCCTCGATGTTCGCTTCCATGCGCTCGAGCTGGCTGTCGGCCACGAAGACCACGCCGTCCACACCCTTGAGGATGAGCTTCCGCGAAGCGTTGTAGTAGACCTGGCCGGGTACGGTGTAGAGGTGGAACTTGACCTTGAAGCCGCGGATGGTGCCGAGATCGACGGGGAGGAAGTCGAAGAACAGGGTGCGCTCGGTCTCGGTGGCGAGGGAGATCATCTTCCCGCGGGACCCCGGCGCGACCTTGTTGTACACGAATTCGAGGTTGGTCGTCTTGCCGCCGAGACCGGGCCCGTAGTAGACGAGCTTGCAGTTGATCTCGCGGGACGCGTAGTTGATCATCGACATGGGCGGGGGTTCCTCAGGCTCCGAAGAGTTTGTCGATTTCGTCTTCCGCGTCGCCCAGAAAACCGCTTTCCACCCGGGGCGCGTCGGTCCGGGTCCTGCCGAACATTTCCGTGAACACCTTGTTCAGCTCCTGCACCGTGGCGCGGACGCGCAGCTTGACGAGTCCGAGCGTCGTCCGGTTGTCGAAGAGCACCACCAGGATCACCCGTCGCGCGATGTCGGCGAGGTACATCGACTCGCGTTCACCCTGGTGGAAGAGCGCCCCGAACTCGGGTTCTCCGAGCATCCGGGCCAGCTGGTCGTTCGCGCTGAAGTCCGCGGCGGTGAGCGACGCGAACGCGGTCGGGTCGAAGGCGGGCGGCTCGCCCGCCGTGGCGACGAGCTGACCGGTCCGGTCGACGATCAGCGCGGTGCGTGCGCTCGATTCGCGAAGGAACCCGGTGAGAATGCCGTCGATCCGGCGGGCGTCCTCCTCGCCGAACGACCAGCTGGACGCGCCTGAGGTCATCCGGTCAGCCGAGGCCGGATTCCATCCGGCGCACGATGCCCAGGGCGCGCCGGCGGAGCATGGGGCGGGTTTCCCACGCGAGGTAGTCGCGAAGGAGCCGGACGGTCTCGATGCCGCTCTGCCCCGCGAGGAAGCCCAGGGCGGCGAGCCGGCGCAGCGGACGGGGGCTGAAGAGGTCGCGCCGGTGGTGCACCAGCCGCCGCTGGGCGAAGACCCACCCCCCCACCACCCCGGCGGCCGCCGCGCCGGCGAAGATGCGTGCGCGCCTGCCCATCAGCGAAGCTCCT
>DATEOL010000271.1:0-4729 GCA_035274025.1 Gemmatimonadales bacterium
CGAGCTCGGTCGCCGCGGATTTCCGCATCACGCCGCTCGCTTCGTCGGTGCCGAGCTTGTGACGCATGACTCTCGAGTTCCACGCCCCTAGCGCGGCAACTCCTCCGAGCAGCGCCAGCTTGATTAACAGGGTCTGACCCCATTTAGAAACTACGAGCGCGGCAAAGTCTCCCTGCAGATACCGAAGTGAGAGGGCAACGCCCGCGACGACTGTCACGCCGGCGCCGGTGAGGGCCACGGGGTGGAAGGCGTGCACCAGCTCGGCAACCAGCTTCGCCCGGGATTCCTCGGTGGATCGGGCGAGCGGAATCAGGGCCACGATGGTGAGCACGGCGAGCGTGCCGAGCCACGACCCGGCGCCCAGGATGTGCAGCGCGTCGAGCGGGTAACCCCAGGCGCCGGCCTCCTCGGCCCCGGTGGCGTGGCCGGTGAGAGGCATCGAGAGCACGATGGTCGTGGCCCCCACCGCCGCCGGAAACCAGCCCGACGGCGCCACGGTGGCGAAGAGCGCGCCTGCCGCGGCGAGTCCTGACGCAAGCACCTGCACCGTCCACGCGTGACCCCAGTCGGTGCCGAGGACGGTGCCGATCAGGTCGAGAGTGAGTCCCTGGCCGGGATCGAGGAAGCTTCGCGCCTGCGCGAGGAGCCGGAGGGGCGCGGCCACCAGCCCGAGGACGGCCGCCGCGACGAGCGCCACCCGGGCCGCGCGCGGGGCGAACTCCCCGGGAACGGAAATGCTCCGTGCCAGGGCACGGAGCACGCCGAATCGGAAGACACTCGCGCCGACCACCAGCAGCGCGGCAGCATACGTGAGCCACCGCGCCAGCGTGCCGTCCACTTATTTCGAAACGGAGAAGTTGAAGGACCCGCGTACCGCGTGGCCATCCTTGCCCGCGGTCTTCCACTTGACGACGTACTTGCCCGGCATGAGGGGCTTGGTGACGTCGGTCGCGACGCCCATCAGATTTTCGCTCACCCGGATCTTGCCCAGCGCGACCATGGCGCTGTCGGCGCCCTGCACGGCGACGGTGGTGAGGGAGGCTTCGGGCTTCTCGTTCCACCAGAGCTCGATCACCTTGGGCGACGCGGTGAGCGTCGTGTCGGCGGCCGGATTGCTCTTGGTAAGCTTGGTATGAAAGAGCGCCCCGGCAGGCGTCGTGGCCGCGGCCAGCAACGCTCCGGCAAGGGCGAACATCGACAGACGAATCTTCGAATTCACGACACTATCTCCTGTGGTGAAAGTGGCCGGGCCTGCCTCTCCGCGGCATCCTCGGCGCGTTGCCACCTGAAAAATACGATGGCCATCGCGATCCAGAGGAGGGGGTCGGCGCCGGCCTTCATGATGAGCCCCGCGCTCTGCTGGTCGCTTCCGGCAGCGATGCCGGCGACGCGTGGCGCGAGCTCATACGTGGCGTAGAGCGGGTAATCGGCAAAGACCATGAATGCCGCGGGAATCGTGGGTGGAATCGTGGCCAGGAAGAGGTAGCCCACCCGGAGTGGTGGAGAGATGCGCACCACGCCCTCGGGTGCGAGCACCGGCCACCAGAGAACCAGCGCTCCCGCGATCCATGCGAGGTCGACGACCAGGCTGCCCACCTGCGTGGCCATCAGCGTGTCGCTCACGCTCGGAATGTGGGTGACCGCCATGATGCCGGTGTAGCCCAGCAGTCCGGCCGCCGGCCCTGCCATGAAGCGGGAAAAACGGCCCCGCGAGCGACGCGCGGGCGGAATGCCCACGAGGAGGAGCGGAATCGCGACGCACGTGATGAGTACGTACTGGGTCGTGTGGATGCTGAGGAGGTAGCCGGCACCGAGCGCGCCGAGAGGCCAGTCGAGCAACGACCATAGCAACACCAGCCCGGCTCCGAATGCCGTGAGACGTGAGACGTGAGACGGGAGACGGTTCTTCCTTGCGTACCACACCACGAGCGCTGCGATGAACAGCCACACCCCAGGATAGGGCCGCCAGGCCCAGGTCCACTCCAGGGCTGTCGCGGAACACCACCAGGTCATAGGACCTTGGAGACCTTCGAGACCTGCGAGACCTTCACCGGGGCCAACCGTTCACCAGAATCGGAATGTCATTCGCCCAGTCCATCTGGCGCACGCCAAACGGATAGACGATGTGCGCGAGATCGTCGTCCGGCGTGAACGCGATGACCTGCCCGGCATGCCCCACGAAGTACTGGCCGGGCTTGGCGGAATCGGGCACTTCGCGAACCGCGGGCATCACCTGCGCGATCTGCTGGGCGGCGAGGATCTCTTCCTTCGTTCCCGTGAGGCCGATGAACCCGGCATCGAAGCTTGCCAGCCACTTGCCAAGGACCTCCGGCGTATCGCGCTCGGGGTCGGTGGTGATGAAGATGTAGCGGACCTTGCTGCTCACTTCGATGGGCAGCGACTTGAGGACCTTGGAGATGTTCGCGGTGTGAACCGGGCAGACGTCAGGGCAATTGGTGTAGCCGAAGAAGACCAGCGTGAGCATGCCCTTCGTCTCCTTGCGGAGGTCGAACGGCTTCCCCTCGGTGGTAGTGAGCACGAGGCTGGGCTTGGGCTGGGGCGGCTCCTGGGTTACGCCCCGGAGCTGGCTCCGGGCCAGGGCGGATGAGGCGGATGAGGCGGATTGGGCGGGGTCGGCCCCCTTGGTAGCCTCTCCTTCGCGACAGGCGGTAAGCGCCACCAGACCAACGAAAATCGCCAGTTTCATGGGCCCAAAGATAACGGTTCGCCAGTTGGCCAGTTCGCCAGTTCGTCTATACTTATCACCCATGCGCCTTCTCGCCATGATGCTGCTGGCCGCCTGCGCGCCCGCGGCCACCCTCGCCCAGCAGCCCGCCCATCCCAAGCCCGCCCTGGTGGTGTTCATCGCCGTCGACCAGATGCGGCCCGACTACTTCGATCGCTGGCCCGGCCAGCTCACCGGCGGTTTCCAGCGGCTCTACGAGAAGGGCGCATTCTTCGCCCAGGGCATGCAGGACCACGCGATCACCGAGACCGCGCCGGGTCACTCGACCATGCTCTCCGGCCGCTCGCCGGCCAGCACCGGGGTGGTCACCAACGAGCTCGGTGTCCCCGATTCGACGTCGCCGTTGCTCTTCGTGCCGGGGGCGGGCGCGTCCCCGCGTCGCGTCAACGGCACGCTGCTCTACGACTGGATGAAGGCTGCCGATCCCCAGACCCGGGTTCTCTCGATGTCGCGCAAGGATCGCGGCGCGATCCTGCCGATCGGCAAGTCGAAGTCCCCGGTCTTCTGGTACCAGAGCGGGATCTTCACCACCAGCAAGTACTACGGTGACACGCTGCCGACGTGGCTGGTGAACTGGAACGGCCGGCAAGGCGCGTTCAAGATGGCGGGCAAGGCCTGGAACCTCCTCCTCGACGAGAAGTCCTACGCGGAGCCGGACTCCCAGCCGTGGGAGCGGGGCGGCAGCAACTTCATGATGCCGAAACCGTTCTCCGCCGACTCCCAGCGCGCCGCCTTCGAGATCGTGGCCACGCCCTACATGGACTCCCTCACCGCGGACGCCGCGCTCGAAGGCGCCCGTGCCCTTCAGCTCGGCAAGCGTGAGAACGGGACCGACCTGCTCTCGGTCTCCTTCTCCACCACCGATGCCATCGGCCATGTCTACGGTCCCGACTCGCGCGAGATGCACGACCAGATCCTCCGGCTCGACAAGTGGCTGGGCTGGTTCATGGACTCGCTGAACGTGCTGGTGGACGGGAAGCCGATCGTCTACGCGCTGACCGCCGATCATGGCGTGACGTCCTTCCCCGAGTACCTCCACTCGAAGAACCGGATGGGAGGGCGCGCCCGTCCCGATTCCGCGGTACTCCAGACCTGGCGATCGCTCGAGCCCAAATACAAGAGTCACTTCGGCATCGAGTTCAACAACGGTCTCATGCTGGCGGACGTGGGTGCAATCAGGAAGGCGAAAATCAACTTCGACAGCCTGGCGAGCGAAATCGCGTCGAAGCTGGCGAACATCACCGGCGTCACGCGCATCTACACTCCGAAGATCCTCGCCGCGGCGGACACGGCGGATGTCGACGCGATGCGCTGGCGCCGGAGCATCCCCAAGGATTTCGGCTGGATCGCGGCCGCCAGCCTCGCGCCGTACTACATCTGGAGCTTCAGCCCCGCGGCGACGACACACGGGAGCACCAATCGCGATGACGTTCAGGTGCCGATCGTGTTCATGGGTCCCGGCATCGAGGCGGGCAAGTACAAGGTCGCGCGCACCGTCGACATCGCGCCCACACTCGCGGCGTATCTCGGCATCAAGCCGCTCGAGCCGGTCGAGGGGATTCCGCTGCCCGAGGTGGTCAAGGCGCCGTGAGCATTCCGCCTCGCGCGCTTCCCTGTTTTCCCTGTCCGCACCAGTCGGCCTGCTGCCGGTATGGCACGACCGTCACTGACGCGGAAGTACGCGCGATCGAGCAGGAGCACGGGCCCGGAAAGGTCTACCGCAACAGGGAAGGGGAGTGGAGGACCCGGGTGAAGAAGGGGTACTGCGTCTTTCACAAGAACAACGTCTGCACCATCCACGGCAAGCCGTACTATCCCGAGGTCTGCCGCTGCTTCCCCTGGACTGATGCGGAAACGGGTGGGCCGTATCAGTACGACCAGACTATTTGCCCCGAGTTGGGCGGTTAGGGCGGTTGAGGCGGTTGAGGCGGTTAGGACGGATGAGGCTACCCTAACCGCCCTAACCGCCCTAACCGCCCTAAC
>DATEOL010000272.1:0-25511 GCA_035274025.1 Gemmatimonadales bacterium
AACGATCACCGAACGCCGACAGGTACACCGGCTTCGCGAGATCGATCCCGCGTTCCTCCCGGTCCAGCCGGACATAGCGGTAGATGGTGGAGTCTTCGGCTCCCCGCGTGATTCGCTCCCCACCTGAACCATCGGCGCGCAGCTTCCAGATGTCGTACTTGTCGTAGACCAGCACGGCCAGGTCGTCCGCGCTCCAGCCCGCGATGCCGTGCGGGGGGAGCTCGTCGGTCGGGGTGTCATACTCATGGTCCGCGAAGTCCGCGCCGGTTGCCGTGAGCGCGATATGGCGACCGGTCGCGACCTCCACCGCGGAGTACTTTCCCTGCCGGTAGGTGAGCAGGTACTTGCCGGTCGCGCTTCCGGCCCAGGTGAAGCGCACGCTGTCCTCCAGCGGCCGTCGCGCCCCGCTCTCGAGGTCGACAACGCTCACGTCATTTCGGGGCCGGCCATACATGAATCCGAAGGGATACCGCTCCCAGCTCGACTCGGTGGCGTACCTGCCTCCCTCGAGGACGTCGGCCCTGGCGTACAGGTCTTGGGCGATGCGGACGAGCTTCCCGGTTTCGGGGTGCCAGGCCGCGAGCTGGGTCCGGCGGATGTCCTGCTGCTCGAGCGACTTCTGCATCGGGATGATGCGAACGTCGCGGGCCCGCCAGACCTGGACGTCGGATATTTTGTCCTTCGAGGCATCACGCTTCGAGGTATCCGAGGGGACGATCGGCTCGCGGGCCCGCAGGCCGATGAGCACCGTCCCGCCGGCACGGGTCCAGGATGGCGCCGTGCCGTCCGAGATCCGGAAGCCGGCCGGCGCCGCCTCCGGCTCGAGGACGCGAGCTGACGCCTGCGGATTCTGGAGACCGATCCAGGCCAGGACCGCGTATGTGGTGTCGCGGAAGTCCTTCGAGGGTCGGGCCCGGAGGGCGGCGAGATCGAGCGCGTTCTTCCGCCAGGCGAGGCCCCGGTACTTGTCCGTCGAGGAGTGGAGCGCGCGGAGGCGGCCAGTCGCGGCTTCGAGCAGCTGGACGCCATTGCCCGCTCCGGTCTCGGTCTCGACCGTGAACGCCAGCGCGGCTCCCCGATCCGCCCAGACGAAGCTGCTCACGTTGCCGAAGGTCGACACGCTTCCAGAGGCGAGCTCCCGCACCAGGAGGTCCGCGGCATCCCGCTTCGAGGCGTCGGCCGCGTAGCCACGCATTGCCGCGAAATGCCCATCGGGGCTGAGGCGCGCCGACGACATCTTGTCCACCGTCACCAGCGCGCCGGTGGTGAGGTCGATGATGCCGACCCCGGTCTGGACCGGCTTCTTGTCCTGGGTGAGCTTGTCGCGCTCGGCCGGCGAAACCCCGATCGTAACCAGCAGCCAGCGGGAGTCGGCGCTGAAGGCGGGCGCGCTCGCGTAAAGCACCGCGCGAGTCGAGTCCCGGCCCAGGTTTCGGAGCCGGAGCTCATTCTCCTCATTCACCCGGTTGACCCCGTACGCCAGCCACTTGCCGTCAGGCGAAAGAACCGCCGGTCCGGGTGATTCCCATTTCCCGTAGTCGGCCGGCGCGATCGTTGGCCGCTGCTGTGCGTAGGAACGGGAGAACGGAGTGAGCAGCGCAAGAGTAGACAGCAGGAATCTGAGCATGGTTTAGAGCATCTCGTGACGCGTGACTCGTGACTCGCGACTCCAGCAGCTGGTAGCTTACCTTCCAGCAACCCTGAGGAGAACCCGTGACGCGTGTCGGTGTTTTCGGCTGGGGGGTGGTCGCCCCCCGGTCGCCGAACATAGATGCATTCGCCGAAAACCTGGGCCGCGCCGACAGCTGGCTGGCGCCCTTCCGCGGGTTCGGTCCCAACAACTTCCTCGTCGGCTATCCCGAGTTCGATTTCGAGGCCTACCGCGGCTGGGTCGAGGCGCGATTTCCACCCAGCAGGTTCCATCAGCTTGCGGACAAGATGGGCACGCCGACCCAGTACGCGATCGGCAGCTTCATCCAGGCCCTGGGCCAGAATCCCGGGCTGGAGGAAGAGCTCCGGCGACTCGACACCGGCACCCACGTTTACCTCGGCACCGGGGTGGGCGACGTCCCCACCATTCACGACGTGTCGATCGAGCTCTACCACGCGCAGCGCCGCTGGGACCGTTTCTGGTCCGACGCGTCCCGTAACCGTGTCTATCGCGACTGGGTGGCGGCGGGACGTCCCCCTCAAGGCGCACCTCCCGATCCTGCTGCCGCTGGAATCGACGAACGGGATCGCATCGAGAGCGCCTGGTGGCGCTACTGGACAGAACAGAGCATCGAGCTCAAGGAGTACCTGGCGGAGCTTGCCGAGATCGAGTCGGCCAATGTCGAGGGCGACATCGAGAAGGGCAAGCTCCACATGCTCAAGCACAAGCAGCGCCAGTCGATGAAGCTACAGGACAAGTGGGGCGCGCCCGATCCTCCATGGAAGTCGGTTTCCCCCAATGTCATCTGGAACATTCACAATACGCCCGCGTCGCAGCTCTCGATGCTGGCGCGGGTGCATGGACTGAGTTTCGCCCCGATCGGGGCCTGCGCGACCTTCGGGCTCTGCCTCAAGCTCGGCATGGACGCGATCACGCGAGGCGAAGCCAAGGCGGTGATCGTCGGCGCGACCGAGCCGATTCCGCATCCGGTGATCATTGGCGGAATGTTCGCGGCGCGCGTCCTCGCCGCGGATTCCGCGGTTTCGATGCCGCTGCACGGCCTTCGAGGTACCCACATCGCCGGGGGTGCCTGCGTCTGGATCATCGGTGACTGGGACCACATGACCGGGCTCGGTTTCACGCCACTCGGGATGGAACCGCTCGCCGTCGGCACCAGCAACGACGCGCATCACATCATCACGCCCTCGAAGGACGGGCCCCAGATCGCGGTCGCCGACGCCCTGCGGATGGCAGGCGTTACCCCCGCGGAGCTGGTGTCGTGGGACCTGCACGCAACCGCAACGCCCGGGGATTACCTCGAAGTCGAGAACCTCCGCGAGGTAGTCCCGGACTCAGTACTCGTCACCGCCCGAAAGGGGACGTTCGGGCATGGCATGGGCGCCGGTGGCGGCTGGGAGCTCACCGCACAGTATCTCGGCGCCGCGAAGGGCGCGGTCTATCCGACTCCGCTGGCGCCCGAGCAGCTGCATCCGGCGATTCGCGGAGTGCACGAGCTGTTCGTCTTCGATCAGGAGTGCAAGGTCCGGCCGGGACCGATGGGCAAGCTCTCGATGGGAGTGGGCGGCGTCAATGCCTGTGTGATCTCCCGGCCTCTCGGATAGGGCCCCGTCAGGCGATCGCCTTCAGCAGTCCCAGCAGCACGTCCTTGATCGGCACCTTCAGGCTCACCACCACCAGCAGCGGAATCGCCACCGGAACGATCACGCTGATCAGGGCCCGCTTTCCGACCGGCAGTGACCGCATCCGGTCCACCATCTGAAACATCGAGATGTTGTCGGCCACGGGGCCAAGCTCGGGGGCGCTCAGCAGCCCGGCCTCATCGATCACGGTTTTCCGCTCGATCCACTTCTGCCGCACCAGCCGTCCCTGCTGGCCCACCAGCGCTCCATACTGCAGCTCGGCGACGCGCTTCGCCCTCCGCAGCGGACCGGAGAAGACGAAGAACGGTCCCAGGAAGATGAGGACGATGACGACGGCGAACGTTGCCATCGGGACCTTGAGGGCGGCCAGCGTTTCATCGTGGTAGAGGATCTGGTGCGACCAGTATGACGCCATCATCGCCGAGAGGGCGAAGATGAGCGGCGAGAACATCGCGGGCAGCAGCTCCAGAAACCCCAGCCCGCCGTTGCCATCCGGGTGCGAAGGCACCAGGGAGAGCTCGAGCTTCGAGATCCGCTTGAGCAGTACGCCGAACAGGATCACCCGCCACACCCAGCCCAGCAGCACCGCAATGAAAAGAGGCCGCGCAAAGTAGAGGAACCAGAGTCCGCCGAACCCGATCGCCGACGTCGCGGGATCCATGGACCAGTCGAGCTCGTGCGCCCGCGAGAGCGCGGGCGAGCCGACCGCAAGCGCGATGCCGATGCCGAGGATGAAGATCCAGGGAAGGGTCCGGTCGCGCAGCTTGAGCACTCCCCGGATGACTTCCCTGAACTTTCCTTCCTCTGACTCGGGCAACACTCCGGACGTGAGGAAGTACGGGATCACCCTCGGCATGATCATCTGCACGACGGCCTCACCCACGATCATGAGCGGAAGCGCGATCAGGAAGCGCACGTGCATTCCGAAATGCTGCAGCAGCGGCTCCGAGCTCGCGGAGGAAGTGAACCGATGCTGGAGCCAGGCCCAGACCGCGATGGGAAGCCAGGTAATCAGCGCAAAGAGTATCGCCCGCCTTGCGATGCCCAGTCCATCCTTCGGGATCAGGCCGATGAGACGCTGAAAGCGGAAGGCCGCATCACCGCGGACCAGTGAGATCCCGGGTTCGTCGAGTTCTTCAGGGTTCGCTGTCATGGCCCGAATTCTACCCCCAACTCAGCGTCGCGGAATGCTGGTGCCATGACACGCGACGCAGAGACTGGGATTCTTCTTGAGCAGGCGCTCCGAATTGAAGTTCGGTCCGTGGGGACTGAACCCGAATCCGCCGGCGACCGAGGAGTGGCACGCGGTGCAATCGCGCTCGGCGTGACATGACGCACAGCTCTCCAGGCTCTGGCGCGCCGCCTGGCCGTGGCCGAGGGAGAAGTTCGGGATCGCGTCGTGATAGCCGCGACCACCGAGGCGGTTCCTTCCGGCCGTCAGCCCTGATTGCTGGTGACAGGTCTGGCAGAACTGTCCCGGGTTGTGGCAATCGGAGCAGTTGGCCTGCCGGCTCCAGGCTTCCGACGGATGCCGGGTGAGGAACGCCGCGGGATGATAGGCCTCGCGGGGGTTGGTGCCGGAGGGATCGGGACGATGACACTCCAGGCACTGCGTCCGCACGTGGCATCCCATGCAGGAGGCCGGACTTGCCGATGCTTCCGGGCCATGGTTCTCCCGGAAGCGCGCCGTATGTGTCGCCGGCTCCCTGCGCGCGACTTGCGCGCCAGGCGCCCGACCGGCACCCGCCTGCGCGAGCGATCGCACCTGGCTCGGGGCGGGCGCCATGTGGCACTGCTCGCAGCTGTCGCGGGTGTGGCAGGTCGCGCAGGTCGCGCCTTTCGCGGAGGCGGCCTTGCGGTGGGTGTTCAGGAATCCGGGATCGCGATGCGATGCGGGCGTACGGAGTGTCGTCGCGATCGCCGTGGAGCGCGGGTCGGATTCCAGCGCGCGGATCGGCGCCACTTCCGGCGCGTTCACATGGCAGCTGGCGCAGAACTCCCGGGCGTGACAGGTCGCGCAGCTCATCGCGGCCGCGAGCTTCCCGTGGCCCCCCAAGCCGAAGTCGGCGGCCTCGTGCGAAGGCGGGGCAGGAAGCCCGGCCACGTCGGCCCGGGTGTAGTGTGCGACGCGTGCGAGCGGGAGATGACAGGTGACGCAGGCGGTGTCCGGCACCGAGAGGTGTGTCGGAGGAAGGCGGTGGCAGGAAAGGCAGTTGCCCACCACGGTGTGCTGCACGCTCATCCGCGGCGCGTTCCGCTCGGCGTGACACTCCTGGCAGCGTGTGGCCAGGCCCGTGTCCCTCGCGGCGGCCTTCGCGTGACGGTCATGGGTGAACTTGAGGTTGCTCGGGGTCATCACCGAGCGCGGCTCGAACTGGATGCGGGGCTGGATCGTCCCGTCGTGACACTTCGCGCAGTCGGTCGTCACCGGAAACATCGGGGCGCCAGTCTGGGAGGCGCCTTCATGGCAGGTGGAACAGGTCGGGAACAGCCGGGCATGCTTCGGGTGATTGAATCGGTCCTGGTTCCAGGTGATCGCCCGGGCAACGCCCAGTGCCAGCACGGGAATCGCGACCAGCGTGAGCATGACGCGCCGGGCGGTCACGGCGCCCTCCTTGCCGGGGGAAGCGGCAGACGATCCGCATCGGTGCCGAACGTGAAGGTCACGCCACCGCGAAGGCGGAGCTGGTCCCAGGCGCTCGCCGCATCGTCGGGACGATTCCGCTCGTCCTTGTACCACCCGCCATCGAGCCAGAGACGCCAGTCGTTCCGCGGCCGCCAATCGCCCCTCGCGCCGAGGAACCGGGTCTCGGCGTCGTAATAGCGGAGCTCGAGCGGACGCTCGAGGGTCCCTCCATACCCCGTGAGCTCGATCTGGTAGGAGGGTGTCCAGGTGAGCGCGGCGTCAAAGGAACGCGCGGCGGCTCCAGGGCCGAATTCGGCGCTGTACCCTCCGTCGAGGCTCAACGTTGCCCCGATGCGCGCCGTGGCCCCCCACCCGAATCGCCAACCCTCCTCCTGCAGCGGACCGACGATGGCCGTGTTCACGTCCGCCCCTTCGTACCAGTAGCGCTCACCCCGGGCTCGCAACGAGAGCCAGGAGAGCGCGCGAAGCTCGCCACTCGCGTTGATGCCGTTCCAGGGAACGGGACTGAACGCTCCCCAGAGGGTCCAGAGACTGAAGTAGGGCCGGTAGCGGCGTCCACCCGCAGTGAGACTGAAGCGTGGCCGGAGCCAGGTGAGCGACGCATCCGCGCTGCCCCAGTTTCCTTCCGCGATGTTGTAGTCGACGCCGCCCGAGGCCAGCAGCCAGGGGGCGGGGCGCGCGGACGCTGACAACGTGGCCCGCTCCGACACGAAGTAGTCGAGCTCGGGATCCACCTCGCGGCGGTACTCGGCGCGCACGTCGCCGAAGGACGGCCGCCATGCCGCCACCGCTCCGGCGACGATTTGCCGGCTTCCAGGGCGGAAATCGTCGAGCGGCGTGAGCAGCGGACTGGTGACGGACACGACGGCGGCCTGTCCCAGTCCCCACCCGGCATAGCCCTCGACCTCGATGTCGGCGCGATCCCACCGGAACCGGCCCCAGGCGCCGTCGAAACCGATCGGCTCGAGGCGGCTGGCCATCACCAGTCGGCCACCGCGGAGAGTCCACGATGAGCGGGCGTATTCGGCGTACCCCTCGATCAGCTGGGCCGCAGGCTCGGTGCCGGGCCACTGGCCCGCGTCGCCCGCATCGCCGGTAAGCCGTGCCGTGAGATGCAGCGTCAGGCCGCGCACCCCGAATCCCCAGAGTACGGCATTCGCGCCAACGTTCATGGGGAGCTGTTCGTGGAGTTCGCCGGGGCGGTAGTAGTAGCACCAGGTCGGTGAGCTGCACTGCACGGCGAACCCGTCGGGCGTCTCGAATCCTCCACTCGCGCCCACGACCGCGTCGTTGATGCTGATGCTGTCCGAGGAAAGTCCCCGGTAACTCACGGCCTGCGCGCGAGCATCGATGCGCACGCGCCAGGATTGGGCCGAGGCGGCGTCGGCCACGGCAAGCAGGAGTCCGGCGAGGACGACGCCCCGGGTGAGAATCATCTCCCGTCCGGGGTCACGAGCTTGCCCTTCCATTCAGCGGGCTCGCGAAGGAAGTGGCAGGTCACGCATTCGCGATCGGCGTAGTGCGAGTCGCGCTGTGCCTCATGACACGTCGCGCAGAACGATCGCAGCGGCTCCAGCACCTTCACGGTGGTTTCGGTGTGGCAGGCATCGCAACGCTGGTGGCTGGACTCGCCGCTGAACGAGTGCTTGGCGCGGATGTCGTAACCGGTATGACAGGAGGCGCAGTCGCGGCGCGCCTCGTGATGGGTCGAGTGGCAGTCGCGACAGCTGGCGACCGCTGGTGCCGGGTCGAGCGTCACCGGCGTCACGTGGCACTGGACGCACGGGATGCTGCCGTGCTTCGGATGGGAGAAGCGGACCTCGCGCGAACGCGGCGGCTCCCGCTGCACGGCCAGGTGGATTGGCAGCGCCAGCGGCCGCCCCATCTCGTCGGCGGAATGACAGGTGGCGCAGCGCAAGGTCGCGGGGGCCTGGTGGTGGCAGATCTGGCAGCCGCGAGGCTGCTCGAAGTTGAGGCCGCCGTGACCGCTCCCGGTGCTGTGGCACACGATGCATGAAAGCTTCCGGTGCCGGGAGTGGGGGAAGCTGTCGACGAGTCGCGAGTCATGAGTCGCGACTGGTGAGAACAAAACGCCGGAGAATTGCTCCTCCGGCGCCATGTCTCCTTTTCCCCTGGGCTCGTCCTGGATCGGTGCCGGGCCCTGGCTCACACGCCGGAGGGCCTTCGTCGTGTCGAAGGGAAGTGGAGGTCGGTACTTCGTTCGAGCGCGCACACTGTTGTGGCAGCCGACGCAGTCGCTGGCATCGACGCGTGCAGCATGAGGCTGGTGACAGGTCAGGCAATTCGCTGCCACGCTCTTGTGGATCGTCCCGGTGTGGAAAGGATTCTCCCGCCAGTTCGCGTGGCACCCCGCCGATGCGCAGGACTTGAGCGCGGCCGCCGGGGTGGTCTGCTCATGCGGATTGTGGCAGACACCGCACTGTGCCTGGTGCGGGTCTTTTGCCGCATTGAAGTCGGGAAGCACCTCCTTCATCGAGTGACAGCCGAGGCACTGCTTCGCCGCCGGACGCAACGAGGCCGAGGCGGAATCCGCCGTGGCGAGGGCGGGAACGACCGTGGTAAAGGCGTGGCAGAGGGTGCAATGCATCCCGCCCGCCGCGCTCATTTTCCCGAGACGGATCCGCGTCTTGTCTGTCAGGTGACAGCCCCGTTGCGAGCAGGTGGTGTCCGTAGGTCGGAAAACGTGCGCCGTCTGGGCGTGGCAGGTGAGGCACTCGGAGCCGGAAAGGAGCTTGCCGGATGCCGAGTCGGACTCCAGATGGACTCGGTGACCCGCGGTCGCGGCGATGGCCTGCCAGGTCTCCTTCGCCGCGCCCTGCACATGACACCCCTGACAGGTATTCCTCGGCACGTATCCATGGGCGGGGGCGCCGCCCTTGTTCATCTGCTCCTCGTTGTACCGAAAGCCCGACATCCAGAGGATCATCTTCCGCGCCTCGGACATGGCGTGGAAGGTGTGGCAGGCATGGCAGCTCAGGGTGTCGTGCTTGCCGGAGAGGCGCGAGACGAGGGTGTAGTCACCGCTATCGGCGATGGCGACGGGGTGGCCCGGCGGCATGAAGATGTGGCACCCGGTGCAGAACCGGGAATCGTTCATGACATAGTCGTAGCTCTTCGCGCTGAATCCCACCGCACCTACGGCGAACAGCGCGATCGCGCCGAAGAACGCGGCCTTCGTTCCCCGGCTCCAGCTCCCGTACCAGGCGCGGATCTCCTGTCGCCGCTGCCAGACGCGGTAGAGCAGGAATGCACCGAGGATAGCTGCGACGACAACGCCGCCCCACATCAGCCAGGGCGGCTGCTGGAAGATGAACTGGATGATCGGAGCCGGCGCGAAGCGCTGCGGAACGACAGAATCCACAGTCTGCACGCCGGAAGGGAGCCTTGCCAGCACGGAGTCCTGAAAAATTGCCTCCAAGCGGCGGCTCCCCGGCAGGTGATGGACCTACTGTGTCGGCATAACCGGACGATCCCGTGAAACCCGGACACCGGGATCCGTCAGACGGCCCGAATATTTCTTGAGAATCGCTGCCGTGGCCGCGGGGGGCGCCGGCAGGTAACTGTACAAAGTCTGGAGGTAGGACGCGCTCTGCGCCAGTAGGGCCACGCAGAGGAACTTGTTGTGGGTGCCTTTCGAACCGTCCGGATGCCCGTCGTACTCGTCTCCGCAGGTGCGCACGTTGAACTCGGTGCCGTTGGCGGCGCTCACCACGCTGTCCGAGGTGCTGAAATCGTTCGGGTTGTTGAGCTTGATCTTGGCCAGGAACCCCTCGTCGCCGGTCGCGGGATTGCCCGCACTGTAGGCGTCGATGGTGTTGTCGTTGTCGTTGTCCTTCCACAGCAGCTCGGAGAGGAGCTGGATCTCCGACCGGGTCGCGTTGAAGGCCGACGCTGCGGCGGTGGCATTGGCGTGGCAGCCTGAATTGGTGCAAGCTGCCCAGCTGCGGGCCGTTGGCGTGTAGGCACAACTGTTGTCCGCGACTGGCTTTCCGCTGGCATCGAGGCAGGGAATCGGCCGGAAGAGGTGCCCGACGCTCTGGAAGGTCAGATTGCCGTTCGCGTCGTTGACCGTGAGCCTGTTCACGTGACAACCGGCACAGAGCCGCGGATTGGCCGTGGTGGCATGTGAGCCGTAGATCCGCGCCGTGTCATACACGAAATTCGGAGGACGCCATCCGGCGAAGCCCAGGAGGACGCCGCCCTGCGCCCCATGCGGTGTGCTCCTGGCTGTGGTCGGTTCGGCGCGATTCAGGTGGCAGCTCATGCAGAGGTTGGCCGAGGGATTCGGGTCGCTCAGCGAGAGCCGCAGGTTACCGGGGTTGGTGCTCCCGTGGGGATTGTGGCACACGGCGCAGGTCGCGGTCGGCTGCGCGGTGGTGCCGTCGCGTTCGGCGTAGTTGCTGGTCACGCCCAAGGCCTTGAGCTTGCCACGAGATTCATGGCACGGGGTACAGCCTGCATCGGTGGAGTGCGGCGGGTTTGCATGCCGCGACTGACTCCATTCTTCGACGTACGGATGGTGGGTCCCATTGTGACACGCGGCGCAGCTAGCCGACGTGTCAGGACCAATGCCGATGTGCGCGAGGGGGCGATCGGTGATATTGCCTGCGCCTACGCCTTCGACATGCTCGAGGCCCGGACCATGACAGCTCTCGCACTGGACATCGTAATACGTGCTGTCCTGGATCTTGTCGTGGCCCGCGATGCCGGTGACGTCGTTGCCACGTTCGTTCACCGTGTGACAGGAATAGCACGAGGCAGGCGCGTTCACCGTCTTGAGCGTTGCGTACGCCGAAGCGTGACCGGTCTCCTTCCAGGTGCCCTGGAAGTCGGCGTGGCAATTCCCGCACGTTGTCTGCTTGGAGCTGGAGGTGTAGTAGCCGAGAAATCCGGCGGCGGGGTCAGCGGGCTCGTTGAACGGGGGACGTTCGACGTAGACGATCTCTTCGTCGGTGCAGGCTGTGCCGAGAATGGCAGCCGCGGCCGCAAGGACAAGAGGAATTCTGGTTCGCATTGGACTTACCTGCCGACTGCCGAGGACGTGGCCGACTTCCGTGATCCTACTACCGTAAATGTCCTATCCGGTCATCCTTTTCGCAAGCCGTTGCCTTGCTGAGGTTTAAGACTTTCTTACTCGCAATTCGCTATTTTCGTCCCACCCATAACAGCACTCAATGACTCGCGTAGATATCGCCGCCCTGCGCGGCCTCGGCGGACAGCAGGCGACCGTAAACGGCTGGGTTCAGACGACCCGGTCCAGTGGCAAAGTTGCCTTCGTGGTGCTGCGGGATGGCACCGCCTACCTGCAGTGCGTCCTCGTCAAGAGCCAGGTGAGCCCGGAGACCTGGGACCGCTTCGGAGCGCTGACCCAGGAAACCAGCCTCACAGTGAGCGGCGAGATTCGCGTCGAGCCGCGGGCGCCGGGCGGCGTCGAGATGGGCGTGACCTCGCTCGAGATCATCGGCGAGAGTCCCGAGTTTCCGATCAGCCCCAAGGAGCACGGTACCGCGTTCCTGTTCGAGCACCGCCACCTCTGGCTCC
The DNA here is from genome assembly GCA_035274025.1 of Gemmatimonadales bacterium. GTDB lineage: Bacteria > Gemmatimonadota > Gemmatimonadetes > Gemmatimonadales > GWC2-71-9 > SZUA-320. The sequence continues at coordinate 11,522 of DATEOL010000272.1, forward strand.
GGAGCCGGCGCCAGGTCGCGATCCTGAAGGTGCGGGCCGAGGTCGAGCAGTCGATCCGCGACTTTTTCTACCAGCGTGATTTCGTCCTGGTGGATACGCCGATCCTCACCGGGTCGATCGGCGAGGAGGCGGGAAACCTCTTCGCGACGCCCTACTTCGATCTGGGACAGGCGTACCTGGCGCAGACCGGGCAGCTCTACGTCGAAGCGGGCTGCGCGGCGCTGGGGAAGGTGTACTGCTTCGGACCGACGTTCCGCGCCGAGAAATCGAAGACCCGCCGGCACCTTACCGAGTTCTGGATGGTCGAGCCCGAAGTCGCCTGGGCCGACTCGAACGCCAACATGGAATTGCAGGAGCAGTTCGTGAGCTACATCGTGGCGCGCTGTCTCGACCGCCGTCGCGAAGAGCTCAAGGAGCTGGAGCGCGACACCGCGACGCTCGAGCGCGTGGTGCCGCCATTCCCGCGCGTCTCCTACACCGACGCGGTGGCGTACCTGAAGGAACAGGGACAGGCGATCGAATGGGGGCAGGACATCGGGGGCGACGAGGAGACGGTGCTCGCCAAGGGGTACGACCGCCCGGTGTTCGTCTACAACTACCCCAAGGGGATCAAGGCCTTCTACATGAAGGAGAATCCCGACGATCCGCGGACCGTCCTCAACAACGACTGCCTGGCGCCGGAAGGCTACGGTGAGATCATCGGCGGGAGCCAGCGGGAGGACAATTACGACATCCTGTTGTCACGGATCCGGGCGCAAGGATTGGATGAGAAGGCGTACGGCTGGTACCTGGACCTGCGCAGGTACGGGACATTCGTGCACTCAGGATTTGGCCTGGGAGTCGAGCGAACAACCGCCTGGATCTGCGGGATTCCCCATATCCGCGAAGCGATTGCGTTCCCGAGGCAGATTCATCGACTCTATCCGTGAGGAGTGAGGAGTGAGGAGTGAGGAGTGAGGAGTTAGGAGTGAGATCCGGCCTCACTCCTTCCTGTCAATGCTGTGTTTGAGTCCCATGACCAGTCGACAGCACTCATCACACGGCTTCCACAGTGCGGTTATGTCTGCATGACCTCTAGTTGAGATCTTCAGCAACAAGTCGACAATGTCCAATGATTCAATTGCCGATCCATAGGCAATTGTCAGGTGCCTGCGAAATAGCGCAGGTGAACCGAGCGCATAGCCCTCGGAAATGTTTAGCTGGATGGAAAGTGCAGAACGCCGTAGCTGTTCGATCAGGGGCGCGATTGAAGGATGCCAAATGTCATTGCAAACCCGGTAGACGGCGAGAACGAACCCATGTGCCCGCTGCCATGCAATCAAGGAGTGATGATCGCGCATTCCGCAGCATAGGCCAAATGCCGCTGTTCGTCACACGAAATCCCCGCATATCCGACCGTTTTCCCGCACGGCGTACACTTCACTCCTCACTCCTCACTCCTCACTCCTCACTTACTGCTCATCTCGAATTGGCGGCGTACCTTCGCTGGTAATCCCAAAGAGACGAGGTGATATGACTCCCGGATCAGTTCCTCTATTTGAGCTGTCGGCAACGCCTTGGGTCCTTCCAGCATGATCCAGTGATACCGCGCCACATACGGCGCCGGGATTATCCCTTCCTTTTTCGTCAGAATGGCGAACATCGCCGGCGTCGCCTTGAAGGAGAACTTTGTTCCTCCCGTGTTGTCGAAGACACAAAACATCCTCCCTCCGATCGAGAACACCAGGTCATTGCCCCACTTCACGTCCTCCGTCACGTGCGGGAGCTTGCGACAGAAGTGCATCAGGGGAGTGAGGCTCACGGTGCTAGCCTTTCCGCTCGGTTGCTTTGACCTCGTCCCAGATTTCATCCAGTGCCTCCAGTCCAGCCGAATGCAGGTCGACCCCTCGCTCCCGCGCGATCGTTTCGACCTGGGAGAACCTGCGCCGGAACTTGTCGTTCGCAAGCTGCAGCGCATTATCCGGCGCCACGCCAAGCTTGCGCGACAGGTTGACGACCGCGAACAGGAGGTCGCCAATTTCCTCGACGATCTCCGCGGATGGTGGCCCGTCCGACGGTCCGACAGTCCGACGGTCCGACTCGGCACGAAGCTCCGAAAGCTCCTCCGCCACTTTCCCCGCGGGGCCGGCGGCGTCAGGCCAGTCGAAGCCAACTGATGCCGCGCGCTCCTGGAGCCGGTAGGCCATGAGCAGGGAGGGCAGCGGCGGCAGTCCTTCCAGTACGCCGCGCTTTTTCTCCTTCCGCTTGAGCGCTTCCCATTGCTCCCGGGGCCCCAGGTCGAACAGGTGCGGGTGGCGGCGCTTCATCTTCCGCTCGAGGTCTTCCGCCACGTCGTCAGGCCCGAACTCTCCCAGCTCGCGGGCCAGCACGAGCTGCCAGGCGAGGTGCAGCAGGAGGTCGCTCACCTCCTCGCGAATCGCGGCGGGCTCGCCTTCGCCCAGCGCATGATCCAGCTCCAGCGCTTCCTCCACCAGGTACGGACGCAGGGTGTCTCGTGTCTGCACCCGGTCCCAGGCACAGCGCACCCGGAGGTCGGCCACCATGGCCATGGCGCGCTCGAGCGCGGAAGGTTCCGTCATGTTCAGAGCAGGTGGGTCAGGCCGGCCGTACGAAGCAGTCGGGCGTAGCGCGGGTCGCTCTCGAGGCCATGCCGGTTGAACGGCATGTCGGTTAGGACGCGGCGCAGGCGGCCGGGCCGATGCAGGTAGCCCCGCTCCACCCAGTCCATCGCCTTGGCCCACTCGCCCAGCTCCGCGAGCAGGACGATGATCCTGTCGGAGAGCTGCCGGGTGTTCTTGACGTCGGCGAACGCGTCTTCCGTCGTCGCGCGCGTGAGGGATTCCTCCAGGTCGCGCCGCAAGTCACGCTCGCGGGCGATCAGCCAGCCGTCGCGCTTCAGCTCATCCTCGAGCAGGGCGGCGCGATCCGACAGGCCGCGCAGGCCGAGCCAGGCGCTGCGCACCTCGAACGCCTCGCTGTGACGGCCGGCGCGGTGACAGCTCATCTCGAGTCGCTCGAGTACGGCCTCGTACTTCGGAGCCACGCGTAGCGCATCGCGCATCGGCCCGATGGCTTCGTCGTACCTGCCCAGCACCATGAGCACGTCGGCGAGTCCAAGCAGGAAGAACGGCGCCGTGGGATAGAGCTTCGCGCCGGCCTGCATCTCGCGCAACGCTTCCTCTGGACGTCCCGCCATCTTGAGCCAGTTGCCGTACATCCTGCGGCTGTCGGCATGGCGGGGCGAAAGCTCCACGGCTTTCGCCAGCTCGAGTCCCGCCTCCTCGAACTCATCTTCCCAGTAGAGCAGGTAGTAACCAATCGAGCCGTGCACCTCGCCGACGTTGTCGTCCAGCATGAGTGCCTTCATGCGGAGGCGCTGGGCTTCCTCCAGGGCACTGGGGGCGTCGATGAATCCACGGAGTCCCGTCAGGTGCAGGATGTCCGCCACCATGATCACCGCGCGCGCGCTGTCCGGGGCCTTGGTCACGGCACGCTCGGCGTAGACTCGAGCCATCTCGAGGCTGGTGCGCGTCCCCTCGCCACCGTGGATGCACTTGGCGTAGAGCGCACGCGCCTTCGAGATGAGGTCCATGACCTCGGGAGACTCGTAACCCGAGGTCATGCTCATCGTGTCGGGGAGCTCGCCCCCGATGGCACCGCCGGTGGTGCGAAGCGCATCGAGGAGCGACGCCGCGCTCGAGGGCCGATCCAGGGGTGACTTGGAGAGCAGCCGCTCGATCGCCTGGGCCAGCGTGTCGGGGATGTCGCCCCGCTGCTGCCGGATCGACGGCGCGGGCGCCGTGAGATGCGCCGCGATCAGCGCCGCGGGAGCTTCACGCTGGAACGGGGGAACCCCGGTGAGGAGCTCGTACGCGACGCAGCCCAGGCTGTAGAGGTCGGCCCGTCCATCCACGCTCGAGCCGCTCGCCTGTTCCGGGCTCATGTAGGCGAGGGTGCCGATGATGAGACCGTCGGCCGTCATGTTGGTCTGGTTCGGGGCGGTGACCGACGCGATGCCGAAGTCGGCCAGCAGGGCACGATCGCTCGACCAGAAGATGTTCTCCGGCTTGAGGTCGCGATGCACGACACCCATCGTGTGGGCGTAGGCCAGGGCTTCCGCCAGATCGGAGAGGATCCGGATGGTCTCGTCGACCGGGCGAGGCCCGAACTTGCCCAGGTGCGACCGCAGGGTCGGCCCCTGGATGTACGGCATCACGTAGTAGAGACGGGTTCCCGCTTTTCCGGAGTCGAACAACGGCACGATGTTCGGGTGCACCAGCCGGGCCGTGACCCGGATTTCGCGGATGAAGCGGTCCGCGCCCACGGCGGCAGAGATCTCCGGGGCGAGCAGCTTGAGGGCGACCGGACGGTCGAGCTTCCGGTCGTGGGCCAGCACCACGACCGCCATCCCGCCGCGGCCCAATTCACGAGACACCTCGAACCGTTCGGCGAATTCCCCGGACAGGTTCGTTTGCTCAGCGGTGTTCATTATTGGTTCATTGCGAGAGGGGCCCACCATTGTTGCGCAGCGGAACACAGCCCGCGTATTCTATCCGCCGCCGTGACCGAGTCAAACCCCGCCGAAACGCGACGCGCCTGGATCGACGTCGATCTTGCCGCCCTGGTTGCGAATGCGCGGCAGGTGCAGGACCGCGCCGGGGTCCCTCTCCTCCCCATGGTGAAGGCCAACGGCTACGGCCTCGGTGCGATGCCGGTGGTCAGGGCCCTCGAGCCCCTGGATCCCTGGGGATTCGGCGTCGCAACCACGGATGAGGCCAGGACGCTCCGTGACCACGGCGTGGGCCGCCCGATCCTGGTGCTCTCCCCCCTGGCGTCCTGGATGGCCCGTGACTGTCTCGCGGCCGAGGCTCGGCCGGCGATCGGCGACCTTGCGGCGCTGGAGGCCTGGCTGGCCCTCGGGAAGGCTCCATTTCATCTCGAAGTCGACTCCGGAATGTCCCGGGCAGGGTTCCGTCCCGACGATCACGACACGATCGCCAGCCTGCGCGAGCTCCTCGCCGATGCCCCGGGCTGGGAAGGGATCTTCACCCACTTCCACTCGGCCGACAGCGATCCGGCCACGGCCGCTCCCCAGTGGGACAGGCTTCAAGGGTTTATCGCGACGCTCGGACGCCGCCCCCGCTTTGTTCACGCCGCGTCGAGCTCGGGTGTCTTTGCCGGGAAACAATACGGCGGCGATTTCGCCCGGCCGGGAATCTTCCTCTATGGCGGGCGCGTCGGTGACTGGATTCCCCGGCCGGTCGCCCGATTCCAGGCTCGAGTGATCGCAACCAGGCGACTGCAACCGGGTGACACCGCGAGCTACGGGGCCACCTGGACCGCGCCGAAGGCGACCACGCTCGCGACGCTTGGAGCGGGCTACGCGGACGGCATCCTCCGCTCCCTGTCCAATCGGGGTCGGGTGCAGATCGGCGAAGGGATCCACCGCATTGCCGGCCGCGTGACGATGGACATGACTGTCGTGGATGTCGGCGAGGCCTCCGTGGCCGTCGGTGACGTCGCGACCATCTGGGGTGGTGACGTGACCCTCAGTGAGCAGGCAGAGCACGCGGCAACCAATCCTTATGAGCTGCTGACCGCATTGGGATCACGGGTGATTCGTCGCTACAGCGATGAGTAGTTGGCCCGACGGTCAGACAGTCAGGCGGTCCGTTGCTCGCCGCGCCGCCATCATCGTCCTCGACGGCCTCGGCATCGGCCACACCTGGGACCAGGAACGGTATGGCGATGCCGGCAGCGACACCCTCGGCAACGTGCTGAAGGCCACCCGCGGCCTTTCGCTTCCGAACCTCTCGCGTCTTGGCCTCGGCAATTGCCGGCCCCTCGAAGGAATGCCACCGAGCTTGTCTCCGGCCGCGGCGTACGGGATCGCGCATCCGGCGAGTGCGGGGAAGGACAGTACGACCGGGCACTGGGAGCTCTGCGGAATCGTGCTCGAGACTCCGTTCCCCACGTTCCCGCAGGGCTTTCCACCGGAGCTGATCGCCGAGTTCTCCAGCCGCACCGGACGCGGTATTCTCGGCAACAAGGCTGCGTCCGGCACGGCGGTGCTCGACGAATTCGGTGAGGCGCACACCCGCTCGGGAGATTGGATCGTCTACACCTCGGCCGACAGCGTATTCCAGGTGGCGGCGCACGAGGACGTGGTGCCGGTCACGGAGCTGTACGCCGGGTGCGCGATCGCGCGCGAGATGCTGCATGGACGCTGGGGAGTCTCCCGGGTGATTGCCCGCCCGTTCACCGGGAGTCCCGGCGCGTGGCGCAGGCAGAGTGAGCGCCGCAAGGACCTGAGCCTTCCACCCCCCGCGCCCACGCTCCTCGATCACTGCGCGCGGGCACACCTTCCGCGCGTCGGGGTGGGGAAGGTCGATGACCTCTTCGCGGGGCGGGGGATCACCAGCATCCACACCGCGACCAACCCCGACGCATACACCCTCATCGAGGGGGCCCTCGATTCGATGCGGAGGGGTTTGCTCTTCGCCAACGTCATCGAGTTCGACCAGACCTGGGGGCACCGGAATGACGTCGCCGGATTCGTTCAGGGGCTCACCCAGCTGGATCAGGCGCTTTCACGTCTCCTCCGGAAGGTCCAACCGTCTGACCTGATTATCTTTACGGCGGATCACGGGAACGACCCGACGACCCCCTCCACCGATCACAGCCGGGAGGCGGTCCCGATCCTGGTCGTGGGCCCCTCGGTCCGCCCAGTGCCCCTGGGTGAGCGAGCCACCTTCGCCGATATCGGGCAGACGGTGGCGGAGTTCCTTGGACTCCCCCTGCTCCCAGCGGGCACGTCCTTTCTTGAAGAGGTCTGGCTTGGGTGACGGTCTGATTGAGGCCGCGCGGCGCGCGCAGCAGCAGGCGTACGCCCCGTATTCGCGGTATCGCGTGGGCGCGGCGGTCGAAGGCGAAGACGGGTCCGTCTTCGCCGGGTGCAACGTCGAGAATGCTTCGTACGGTCTCGTGATGTGCGCCGAGCGCGTCGCCATCGGTGCCGCGGTCGCAGGCGGCGTGCGGCAGTTCCGCCGCATCGTGATCGTCAGCGACTCGGAGCCTCCCGCACCGCCGTGCGGCGCCTGTCGCCAGGTGATGTTCGAGTTTGCCCCCGAGGCCGAAGTGCTCGCGGTCGGGCCTCGCTCGTCTCACCGATGGACCATGCGCGACCTGCTTCCCGCCGCCTTCTCCGGCAGCCAGCTGATATGAGTCGCTGGATCCTGTTTCTCGCCTCCGTGCTCGTCCTGGCGGGGTGCGAGGAAGAGCTGACCGTTCCCGGCCAGTGTCCCGAGTTGTGCCCCGGCGGCCAGCCTGTCGTGCTCGACACCATCGTGTACGCGACTGAAGGAAGCGACACCGCGTTCTTCGGCTACTCCGATCGCCGGTCGGTGGGCTCGCTCCTCATTTCGGACGGGATTGCGGCGGGCGAAGCGCGCGCCTGGGTTCGCTTCCCACGGCGCTCCGACTCGGTCACCGTGGGCGGCATCACGCGCGGCTACACGGTCGATTCAATCGTCTTCGCCGTGAACTTGGTCGCCCGCGACACGCTGGTGCCCGGCCTGAAGCTGATCTTCCACCGCGTCCCCCTTACCTGGGACACCCTTACGGCGTTCACCGAAGTCGAAGCCGCGCTCCGGTCCGATGCCATCATCGACAGCATCGCGGTGCCGGACACGCTCAAGAGCGGGTCGATGCGTCTCCTCATTACGGACAGCGCGACCATCGCCAACCTCATTCCCCCCGGCGACAGCGGGCTGCTCGCGGTCGGGTTCCGGATCCGGGCCAGCGAGCCCACGGGGATTCGCGTGGGGTCGGTGGCCGGCGCGAGCGGCGCGGCGAGTTTCGCAACCTTCGTGAAGGCGACTGACGTGACGGACACCACGCTGCAGAAACAGACCGTCAGCGTGACCGCGGAAGAGAACTTCTTCGTCCGGAACAACGATGTCACCAATCCCCATCCCGACCTGCTCTACATTGGTGGGGTCCCATCGTACCGCACCATCCTTCGCTTCGTGCTGCCGTCGATCATCAAGGACTCCTCGGTGCGACTGGTCCGGGCGACGCTCGAGCTTACGCCGGCGGCGCCGCTCACTGGCGTGCGAGGAGACCGCGCGGCCGTGGACGTGGTCGGAGTGACCAAGGACATCGGGGCCAAGTCGGCGCCGGCGCAGAGCGCGGCCGCCACGGGTCTGATCCCCGAGGGTGGCTCGACCGCGCTCTTCGGGGTGGACATGCGCGCCGTCATCGAGCGGATGCGCGGTCCCAACGCCCTGCCTTCGACGGTGTTCATCGGACTCGCGCCCGAGGGTGGCTCGTTCTATCTCCCGGTGTTCAAGTCGACGCGCGCGGCGGAAGGGAAGCCGAGGCTCCGGCTCACGTATATGCAGCCTTCGGTGGTGGAGCGGCCATGACGCGCGCCCGTCTCGTCCTCCTCGCGCTCGTGCTGTTGGCGAGCCGCGCCGGGGCACAGGCCTCGGAATTCGGCACCCGCGCGCTCGGCCTCCCGGTGCTTCCGCTCGGTGCCCGCGCCCAAGGGATGGGCGGCGGCATCGCGTTGTTCGATCCCGAGAACAGCCTCAACCCGGCGGCGATCTGGATCACCCAGCGCGGCACGGCGACCTTCTCGGTGCGCCAGTACTGGCGCACGTCGGAGAATCCGTTCGGCATCGCGGATGGAAACGACACCCAGTTCCCGCTGGTCATGGTGACGGGTCCCATCGGTCCCAGATGGGACTTCGGGGTCAGCGTCTCGGCCTACAGCGACCGCACGTTCGCGCTGGCCCTGGCCGATACCATCGACATCCGGGAGACGCCGGTCGGGCTCAATGACACCCTGATCTCCAAGGGCGGCGTGAACGATATCCAGGTCGCGGCCGCCTACACCGTAAGCAGCAGGCTTTCGTTCGGTATCGGGCTGCACGTGCTCACCGGGACCAATCGGTTCGAGTACCGCAGGGTGTTCAGTGATTCGTCCTACGTGCCGGTCCGGATCAAGAACGAGCTCTCGTTCTCCGGCCCGGGGATCTCGGCCGGCTTCACCGCGGAGCCGATCAAGCGGGTGCGGCTCGCGGGCATGGCGCGCTGGGACGGCGACCTGGCGTTCTACAAGGACTCAACCAAGCTGAGCGAAATCCCGATGCCGCTCACGTTTGCGGGCGGGATCGAGGTCGCGGCGGGGGACCGGCTGATCCTCGCCGGACACGGGCTCTACCGGACCTGGTCGGCGGCCGATGACTGGATCAAGGAGCGGGGCGGGCTGGGCGCCGAGAATGCGGCCGAGGCCGCGTTCGGCCTGGAGTGGACCCGCAACACGCGGAAGCCGTTCAAGTTTCCGCTCCGCGCGGGGGTGCGGTACGCGCAGCTCCCTTATCCGATCATCGCAGGCTCCCGGGGAAGCGAAGTCCAGGTGAGCCTCGGCACCGGCTTCCGCTTCACGGCGAACCGCGGTAGCGTCGACTTCGCCATCGAGCGCGCCTGGCGCGATGACGATGCGGGACTCAAGGAGAAGTCGTTCATGTTTACGTTTGGTGTTGGGATCCGGCCGTAAGGAGTGAGCAGTAAGTAGTGAGCAGTCACTGCTTACTCCTCACTGCTCCCTACTCACTCGCGATGCGACGAGTCTACATAGAAACGTACGGTTGCCAGATGAACGTGGCCGACACCGAGCTCATGCTTGGTGTCCTCGGCCGCGAGGGATACGTGCCGACCGAGTCACCCGACGAGGCCGACGTCCTCCTGGTGAACACGTGCGCCGTCCGTGACAACGCCGAGCAGCGCGTGATCGGCCGCATCGGCGAGCTGCAGCGTTATCGCGCGCCCGGCCGCATCATCGGAGTGGTGGGCTGCATGGCGCAGCGGCTCGGTCCGGTCCTGCTCGAACGCGGCACCCAGGTGGACCTTGTGGCCGGCCCGGATGCTTACCGCAACCTGCCTGCGCTCGTGCGGGAAGCCGGGAGCGGGGAGCGGGTTGTCGATACCGAATTCCGGGGCTGGGAGCATTACGAAGACGTACCTGCCGTCAGGACACCGAGTCCCAACCAGTTCGTAACGGTTCAGCGCGGCTGCGATTATCGGTGCACGTTTTGCATCGTTCCGATGACACGCGGACCGGAGCGGAGCCGCAAATTGGAGGATGTCACGGGCGAGGTCGAACGACTCGCCGCCGAGGGGACCAGCGAAGTCACACTCCTCGGACAGACCGTCAACTCCTGGCACGACGGCACCCACGACTTTGCCGAATTGCTCCGCGCCGTTGGACGGGTCACCGGAATCCGCAGGATCCGGTTCACCAGTCCCTATCCGACCGATTTCACCGACTCCGTCATTGCCGCCATGGCCGAGGTGCCGGCGGTCTGTGAGCACGTACACTTGCCGGTGCAGAGCGGGTCGAACGCGGTGCTGCGGCGGATGCTGCGCCGCTATTCCCGCCAGCAGTACCTCGAAGTCGTCACGAAACTCCGGCGCGCGGTTCCGGGGATCACCTTCTCGACCGACATCATCGTCGGATTCCCCGGCGAGACCGACGCGCAATTCGAGGAGACCCTCACGCTGGTGGCCGAAGCCGGTTTCGACGACGCGTACACCTTCCAGTATTCGCCCCGGGAGGGCACGCCGGCGATGCGAATGCTCCAGGATGCGATTCCCGACGACGTGGCGTCGGAGCGCATGCAGCGGCTGGTCGCGGCGGTCCGGGCCCAGGCGCGCAGGAAGCACCTCACGCGGATCGGGCAGTCTCACGAAGTCCTCATCGAACGTCCGGCCAAACGAGGTGGCATGCTCGGAAGGACCCGGACCAACCTGCTCGTGCTGGTCGAGGTGCCCGAGTCCGCGCGGGGCGAATATCACCACGTCACGCTCACGGGCACGACGGGATCGACGTTCGTCGGAAGGCTGGAGCGAACTCAACTGGCGGTGCTGGCATGATCCACAACCTGGTCGAAGAGCACGTGCGGGATTCCTACGACGGCGTGGTGAAGCGCTTCCCCGACTTCTGTGGTTGCTTCATCTGCCGGGAGGACGTCTACGTCTACGCGCTCAACCGTATCCCGCCGCGATATGTCACTACGCAGCAGGGACTGGCGGTCACCGAGGTGAAGCTCGAGAAGGATCAGGAGCGAGCCATCATCGACGTGGCGGTCATCGACGGGATTCGTCGCGTTTCCACCATGCCACGCTGCGAGCGAGCCAGGAAGCCGGCCGGCTGATCGCGAGGCGGCCGTGAGGCCGCGTCCAGTCACCCTCTGCGTGGCACTCTTCGGGGCCGGTCTTGCGACCGGCCTCGCGCGTTTTCATCCCCTTGGGGCGGGAATTCTCGCCGGGGTGCTCGTCCTGATCTTTCGGCGGGACGATCGGGTGCTGCATCCCGTGGCCTTCACCCTGGGACTGGTCCACGCCTGGCTGGCCATCCAGTCCACCGCGATCACTTGCGCCGCGCGACTGCGCTCTGGCGAGCAGGTCATCACCGTCGTGCTGCTCGACTCGGGGCGAAGCGGGATGGTCTCCGCCCGGCTTACGGGTCTCCGTTGTACCGGGCCGGTGCAGGTCCGATGGCCGTCGCAGCCCTCGGTGGACGCCGGCCGGACCGTCCGCATCAACGGTCGCTGGATCGCCGAACAGGGATGGGGAGGTCGCCCGGCCGGGACGTTCGTCGTGAGGCGCGTGCTCGACGTGCGGGGGCGCCCTGACGTCTCGGCACGACTCCGCGGGTGGATCACCCGCACGGCCGAAGCCCGCTTCGGCCAGCGGGCATCCCTTGTCGATGCCCTCGTGCTCGGACGCCGCGGGACGATGGACCCCGAGCTCAAGGACGCCTTCGCCCGCTCCGGCCTGGTGCACCTGCTCTCCATCAGCGGCTTCCACGTCGGCCTGATCATGGCATGGCTCGTGGTTATGCTGCGCGCGCTCAAGGTCCCGCGCATGCGGGCCCACGCGCTTGGCGCCGGCGCGGCCACGGCCTACGTCGCGTTTCTCGGCTGGCCGGCGCCCGCCACCCGGGCCGCGGCACTCGGGATCCTGCTGGCGTTCTGTTTCTGGAGACAGCGACGGGTGCAGCCCGTGCCGCTGCTCGCGGTGACGTGTCTCGCCGTGCTGCTGCTCGACCCCTGGGCCATTCGCGATCTCGGCGGATGGCTCTCGGCCGCATCACTCTGGGGTGCGACAGTGCTCTCGCGGTGGAGTGACAAAGCCGTGAGTCGTGGAGCTTTCGCGAGGACCCTGTTCGGATCACTCGGTGCGACGCTCGCCGCGGCGCCGATCACGGCTTATGCGCTGGGCACCGTGGCCCTGGCCGGAATCGTCCTCAACTTCGCCGGGATCCCCCTCGCCGCGATCGCGGTCCCCGCCATTCTGCTCACCCTGATCTTTTCCGCCGTGGCGCCGCCACTCGCCGATGCGATGGCGGCGGGAAGCGGCCTGGCGCTGGGTGGCCTGGAACGGCTGGCCTGGTATGGCGCCCGGATTCCCGGGGGGGCGATCACGATGGAGCCTGGAGTCTGGCCCCTCATGTTCTGGGTCGTGGCGCTCGGGGCGGCGATGTGGGCGCTTGCTGGTGCCGCGTTGCTGCGCACCGTGCGGATTCGCGCGGCGCTGGGGCTCGCATTTCTCTGCTGGCTCTGGGTTGCCCTCTTTCAAGTGCGGGTACGCATCGAAGGAGAGGGTCAACTCACGTTATTCTTCCTGCGGATTGGCCAGGGGGATGCCGCCGCGATTCGGACTCCGAAAGGCCACTGGATCCTGGTGGATGCGGGACCGGCAGGCGAAGGACGGGACGCCGGCCGTCGCGTCGTCGCGCCATTCCTGCTGCGTCACGGCGCGCGATCTCTCTCGACGGTGGTCATTTCGCACGCGCACGCCGATCACCTGGGTGGCCTCGGAAGCGTGCTCGACCGACTTCCGGCCCGCGGGATCATCGAGCCCGCGGTCCCGCTTCGCGATTCGCTGTACCTCGCGATGCTCGACCAGGCTGGGGCGACGGGCACCGCGTGGCACCCGGGTCGTCGTGGAGAGTCGTGGGCGCTCGACGAGACTCGATTCACCATCGTCCACCCCGACACGACGTGGCCGGGATGGGGTGAGGACCTCAACGAGGACTCGGTGGTGCTGCTGGTCGAGTATGGGCGATTTCGCGCGGTCTTCGCCGGTGATGCCGGCATCCCGGTGGAAGCGCGGCTTCGGGGCCGGATCGGCAAAGTGGACCTGCTCAAGGCGGGTCACCACGGATCGAAGACGGCCACCGGCGACGCCTGGCTGGGCGAGCTCGATCCGACCGCGGTCGTGGTGAGTGTGGGCATCAACCGGTACGGCCACCCTTCGCCCGATGCGCTGCGGCGCATTGCCGCCAGCGGGGCCGAGCTGTGGCGAACCGACCGGGACGGCACCGTGGAAGTCCGGACTGATGGGCGCACCGTGTGGATGCACGGCGATGATCGCCGACGGACCTTCGCCGTTCACTGACGAGCACCAGGGGAACTTCATGCCATACCGGAGCGCGGTCCGCACCATCGAGGCATTCATCCTGGAGCAGGAACGGAAGCATCCCGAGGCCACCGGTGAGCTCACCAACCTCCTCTACGACATCGCCCTCGGCACCAAGGTGGTGGGCGCCTCGATCCGGCGGGCCGGATTGATGGACATCCTGGGCCAGGCCGGCGCGGTGAACGTGCAGGGCGAGGAGCAGATGAAGCTCGACGTGTTCGCCAACGAGAGCATGAAGAGCGCGCTGCATCAGGCCGGCCGCGTCTGCGTGATGGCCTCGGAGGAAGATCCCGAGCCGACGCTGCTCGCGGATACCGACGGCGCGCGCTACGCAGTGCTGATCGACCCGCTCGACGGTTCGTCGAACATCGACGTGAACGGCGCGGTCGGGACCATCTTCAGCATCTACCGTCGCGTGAGCGAGGGACTGCCGTGCGTGGACGATGTGCTCCAGACCGGCAACAAGCAGGTCGCCGCCGGCTACGTGATGTACGGGTCCAGC
>DATEOL010000273.1:0-5667 GCA_035274025.1 Gemmatimonadales bacterium
CGCCCAACTCAGACTCCAAGCGCCGCCTGATACGTCATCCCGTGCGTCATTCTCTCATAGACGAGGGTCAGTGTCTCCGGAGCGGCCAGGAGGAACCGGCAATGATTGTCTCCCCGACTGCGACACTCCACCTCCATCGCCGCGAACTGTCCCCCCGCGAGTCGCGAAAAGATGTCGGCCAGCAGTCCCGCCGAGACGTGGCAGGACGGATAGGGGCCCCCGCCCGGCGCGGCTTCGGCCCAATCGTCCGCGTCCACCGTCATGACCGCGGTGCCGAGGTCGCCTACGCGAAGCTCGCCCCAGCCCTGTGCCGCGAAGAAGCCGGAGAGCGCCTCGCCGAAGTAGGCCTCGTCCAGCTCGTGCACCTTCTCGACGGCGAAGTGATCCTGCACGTAGTGCTGCAGCGCGGCCGTCATCGCTTCGCCGCTCGCGAAGCCCGCTTCCTGGAGCAGCGGCGCGGCCTGCACGCCCAGCGAGCGCTCCAGCGCCGAACGGAGCTGGTGCAGTGATCGATGTCCGAGGGTCAGGGTCTGGGTTTCCATTGCGTCCGCCTCAAGAGCTCTGCTTCGTCGATGATTTCGATCCCGAGGGATTTGGCCTTCTCGAGCTTGCTGCCCGCTTCCTCACCCGCGACGACCGTGTCGGTGCTCTTCGTCACTCCGTCCGCGACGCGCCCACCGGCCTTCTCGATCAGGGTCTTCGCCTCGCTCCGCTTGAGCGAGGGAAGTGTGCCGGTGAGAACGTACACCTTCCCTTCCAGCGGGCCACCCGTCGCTGGTGCCGCGTCCGGCTCCTCCATGTTCACGCCGTGCTTCGCGAGCCTGGCAACCAGCATCCGGTTGTCGACGTGGGCGAACCAGGTCGCCACCGCGGACGCGATGGTCGGTCCCACCCCGGGCACCGCCTTGATGGTGTCCTCGGTCGAGTCCGACAGCGCCGCCATGCTCCCGAAACGTCGCGCGAGCAGCACCGCCACCGTCTTGCCGACGTGACGGAGCCCAAGGCCAAAGAGGAGGCTCGAGAGCGGTTTCTCTTTCGAGGCCTCGATGGCACGGACCAGCTGGCTGGCTGACTGCTCTGCAAAGCGTTCCAATTGCACGAGTTGTGCCGAGGTCAGGGTGTAAATATCCGAGACATCCCTAACCAGTCCTGCCGCCAGCAGTTGCCGGATCCGCTCCCCTCCCAGTCCCCGGATATCCATGGCTTCCCGGGACGCGAAATGCACCAGACCCTCGTAAATCCGGCCCGGACAGGCCGGATTGACGCAATAGGACAGGACTTCGTCGGGAAACCTCTCGACCGGCTGGCCGCAGTCGGGGCACTCGGTCGGCATCCGGAATTCGCGCTCGTCCCCGGTCCGCCGTTCGCGGAGCGGCCCCACCAGCTGGGGAATCACCTCGCCGGCGCGGATCACCTCGACCCAGTCCCCAATCCTGATGTCCTTGGTGCTGATCAGGTCCGCGTTGTGGAGCGTGGCCTTGGAAACCACGACTCCGCTGACTTCGACCGGCTCCAGTTCGGCCCAGGGATTGAGCGCGCCGGTCCGCCCCACGTTGATGTGGATGTTCCGGAGCCGGGTGACGGCGACTTCGGGCGCGAACTTCCGGGCAATGGCCCACCGCGGCTCCCGTCCCCCGACGACGCCGAGCTCCTCCTGCACCGATCGCTTGTCGACTTTTACCACCACGCCGTCGGCACCGAAGGGCAGGTCCTCGATCACCTTCTCCAGCCGGATCATCTCCTTCTGCACCCCGGCGAGGTTGGCGTGACGCTTGTGATGCGGGGCGACATGGAACCCCCACTGCTCGAGCTGCGCCATCAGGCCATTCTGCGTCGCCGGAATCGGTCCGCCCTGGATCACTTCGGCGGCGTACGCGAAAAAACGAAGCCGGCGCTTTCTCGTGAGGCTGGGATCGAGCTGCCGCAGTCCACCCGCCGCCGCATTCCGCGGGTTCGCGAAGGGAGGCTCTCCCTCGACCTCGCGCTCCTTGTTGGCGCGCTCGAAGGAGCTGAACGGCATGTAGGCCTCGCCGCGCACTTCCATCAGCTCGGGGTGCTCGTCCCCCTTCAACGCGAGCGGTATGTCGGGGATCGTGCGCAGGTTGTGGGTGATGTCCTCGCCGATGGTTCCGTTCCCGCGCGAGGCGCCCAGCTTGAGGCGGCCCTTCTCATAGGTGAGCGAGACGGCGGCCCCGTCGATCTTGATCTCGGTGGTGTATCCCGCGTCGACCACATCGGGTACGATGGACGCGTTCCGCTTCTCCCAGGCATCGAGGTCCGCCGGCTCGAACGCGTTGGCGAGCGAGAGCATCGGGACCCGGTGGGTGTGCTTGACCAGGTTCGCCGCGGGTTGACCACCGACCCGGAATGTCGGACTGTCCGGCGTCTGGAGGGCGGGATGCTCGGCCTCGAGCTGCTGGAGCTCGCGGAAAAGTCGGTCGTATTCGGCGTCGGATATTTCGGGCGCGTCCAGCTCGTAGTACGCGCGATTGGCGCGCTCGAGCTGCTGGCGCAATTCGGCGGCGCGGCGCTCCGGTGCGGCAGGCATGACTACTTGCTGGGCGGCGGCTCCTGGCCTCCGCGCGCTTCCTGCCCGATGACCGTCAGGGCGACGCCGACCAGGCGGTCGAGCTCCTGGGCGGAAACCCGGGGCAGCAGGGACTCCCCGAACGACTTCTCCCGGTCGCCGAAGGTGTCGAGCAGCTTGCGGAGGAAACCGAGCATCGCGGACCGCTCGCGCTCGGCGACCAGCAGCGACTGCATGCCCTGCCGGGCCTGGAGCCGCTCCAGCCGGTGCGCGATCCGCAGCGCGCGCGAAGTCACCTCGGCCACGACGCGGCAGAACTCCACGTCGTCCTCGGTGAAGGGAAGGCCTTCCCGATAGGTGCGCAGGAAGAGGGTGCCGATCACGTGCCCCTGCCAGTTCATCGGGACCACCGTGATGGACTTGACCCGGCGCGATGCGAGCTGGGGCTGGACCGTCGCGAGGGTTGGATCGGTGAGCGCGTCCGGGATGTAGACCACCTGTCCCGTCTCGATCGACCGGCGGATTTCGGGGTAGCGGGTGAGGTCGACCACGTGATTTCGGATCGTCGGGTCCTCGTAGCTCGCCACCAGGTGCACACCCGACCCGCCGGCCTTCGCCGCCAGGAACACGGAGCAGCGATCGAGCCCGAAGAGGTGTCCCAGCCGCCGGGTGACCGACTGCACGATATCGGGGTAGTGGAGCGCGCCGGTCACGTCCCGGACGATCTCGACCAGGGCGAGCAGCCGGGCGCGCTCCCGCTCCAACTCGTCGATCCGGTCCTGGAGTCGCTGCAGCTCGGGCGGGGCGGCGGAGGTGTAATCGTGCATGTGAGGCAGAAACTAATCAGTGACTATTGCCTGGTGACAATTGACAATTGCTCAGGGCAGGGGTTGCCTTAGCCATGGTCAATGGTCAGCAGTCTATCGTGACAATGCTGGGAGGATGCGATGTCGGATGATGAATATGAAGGCGGAAGCGCGGGGAGTTTCCTGGCCGGTGCGGTGATCGGCGCGCTTGCAGGTCTTGCCATTGGAATGCTGTACGCTCCTCAATCGGGAGAACGGACCCGGCGGAGGCTGCGGAAGCGGCTGGATGAGTTCAAGGAAGAGGCGACGGATCGGGCCGACGAGCTGTCGCGTCGGGCACGGAGGAAATTGGCTGAGCTTCGCGATTGATGATTAACGATTGACGATTGACGATTGCCTGTGGCAAGCTCGCCTGCAGCAATCGTCATTCGTCAACCGTCAATCGTCAACGCATTCGCGATAGCAGCTCCGCAGCCCGGAGCTTGTAGGTAGGGTCCATGGCGTCAAGGATGGGGAGATCCTTGATCCCTTCGAGTTCGATCCGGGCTTCCGCCCGGCGCTTGGTTTCGAGAAGGACTTCGGCCAGGTCGAGCCGGTGGAAGATGTAGTCGGGCCGGATCTCCACGGCCTTCCGCAGGCACCGGATCGCCTCGTCCCACGAGGCCTCGTTGAATACCTTCCCGCCCAGCAGCGTCTTCGCAAAAAATTCCTGGATATTGCTGAGTCGCTCGATTTCCGCGTTCCAGCGGCCCAGCACGTGCCACGCGCCGTCATGGTTGGGATCGATCTCGAGCGCGCGCCCCACCTCGGTCTTTATCTCCAGCGCGTACTTGACCCGCTGCTTGGCGCTCATGGTGAGCGAAGCCTTGCCGAGCGCGAGCGCGAGGGCGAAGTGGGGAGCGGCGTCCTGCGGCGCCTGTCGCACCGCCCGGCGGGCGTACATCTCGGCCTTCCGGTAGAGCGAATCGCGGGCGCGATTCTTCTCCTTGTCGGGCGTCTGCTTCCCGATATCGACGAGTGCGATCGCCGCGCGCCAGTTGGCCTCGGCGTTGAGCGAATCGGTCGCGATCACTGCTTCCCACCGATCCGCCGTTTCGCGGGGATGCATGTCGCCCTGGGCGACAAGACGTGAGGACGTGAGGGCGTGAAGGCAAACCCCCAGAAGCATGACCTTCTGTCCTTCCGTCCTCACGCCTTTCCGTCCAGTTTCCATACCGTATGGTCATCCCCCGCCTGATCGAACGCAAACGTGACGGCCAGCCGCTCACCCCCGACGAGTGGCGCCACATCATCACGGCGTATGTGGCCGGCCAGATCCCTGACTACCAGATGTCCGCCCTGGCGATGGCCGTGTTCTTCCGCGGCCTCCAGCCCGACGAGCTCAGCGCGCTGGTGGATGCCATGGTGACGTCCGGCGACCGGCTCGACTTCACCGGCTTCCCCAAGGCGCGGGTCGACAAGCACTCGATCGGCGGCGTCGGCGACAAGACCTCGCTGCTGCTCGCCCCGATGATCGCCTGCCTCGGCCTCGCGGTCCCGATGATCTCCGGCCGCGGCCTGGGTCACACCGGCGGGACACTCGACAAGCTGGAGGCGATCAAGGGATTTCGCACCGGCCTGTCGCTCAAGGACGCCAAGGGACAGCTCGACCGGCTCGGCTGCGTCATGCTGGGGCAGACGCCCGAGCTGGTTCCCGCCGATCGCAAGCTCTACGCGCTGCGGGACGTCACCGGCACCGTCGAGTCGATTCCGCTGATCTCGGCCAGCATCATGTCGAAGAAGCTCGCCGAAGACCTCACCGGCCTGGTACTCGACATCAAGGTCGGGAGCGGCGCGTTCCTGACCGATCCGAAGGAGTCCCGCCGTCTCGCGGACACCATGATCGGCATCGGCGAGGCGCGCGGCTGCCGGACGGTGGCGCTCCTCACCGCGATGGACCGCCCCCTTGGGTTCGCCTGCGGCAACGCGCTCGAGACCGAGGAAGCGATCCACGGGTTGATGGGACAGGGGCCGCCCGACCTGATGGAAGTCACCTACGCCCTGGGCGTCGAGATGCTGGTGGTCGGTGGCGTCACTCAGGACCGCGGCGAGGCGCGGCGATTGCTCGAAGACACGATCATTTCTGGACACGCCCACCGAAAATTCGAGGAAATGGTCGTCGCACAGGGCGGTGACCCGGCGATGGTAAGGAATCCGTCGCTCCTGCCGCATGCGCCGGTGGTCGAGTCTCTCCGCGCGAACGAGGACGCGCTCGTATCCGAGGTCGACCCGCGCACCATCGGTCATGCCGTCGCCTGGCTCGGGGGCGGCCGCACCAGGGCCGACGACACCATC
>DATEOL010000274.1:0-6976 GCA_035274025.1 Gemmatimonadales bacterium
CAGTACCAGAGCAAGCATAGCCTTTGACCAGTGACAATTGACAATTGACAATTGACGTTTGCGATCAGTCCGGAAAAGTGATCCGGGCCCCGCAATAGTCAATTGTCAATTGTCACTCGTCAATGGGTCAGAAGGCGAAACCGACCATCACCAGGAACACCCGCTGCTTGCTGTCGAGCTCGAGCTCGCTTACGTCCTGGAGGCCAAGGTTGTATCGCGCCTCGAGGAAGAACTTGCTGAACTTGATGCCACCGCCGAAGTCGAACCCCCAGTCGGTGCCCGAGATGTCGTTGTCACAGTCATCATCGAAGGAGTCGTCGATGTCACAGCTCAACTTGAACGCTGCGTAGGGTCCGGCGAGGATGAAGGGACGGACGTTGCCGTTCCCGAAATTGAGCCGGAGGTTCAGCGGGATCTGGAGGTAATTCAGGTTGATCTCCGAGTCGGTGTCCGCAACGCCGGCGCCCTGCTGGGTGATCAGGGCCTCCGGCTGGAGCATGAAGTTCGTGCCGAGCGGGAAACCAAAGTGGACTCCGGCCGCGAAACCGGTCTTGTTCTCGAAGTTGGGTGAGAGATTGCTCTTGGAGATCGTGGCGAACGTGAGGCCGGCCTTGACGCCGACTTCCACCTGGGCCCCGGCCTGCGAGGCCAGTCCGAGGGTGAGGGCGGCCGCAGCGGCCAACGCGTGGGTCCTGCGCATGCAATCCTCCGTTGAAAGGGCGACTGATCGGAATTGCTGCTCCCGGTAGAAGCAGACGCCCCCCGCGCGAACGGCATGCACACAATCAGCGCATGCTAGGCACGATGAACCAGCATCGGCAGGAATTCTCCAGCGGTCGCATTGACCTGGATGATTCGCGCGCCGCTCCGCTGCCCTACCATGTCAGGGTTCACGATCACCACCGTGGCCCCGTGACCATGAGCCAGCCAGGTGAGCGAAGCCGCAGGCTCGACCAGGTTCGAAGTGCCGATGGAGAGAAAAACGTCGGCGTTCCGCGCCGCGAGCGAGGCTCGCGCAAACTCCTGCTCGGGCATCATCTCACCGAACCAGACCACATCGGGACGGAGGAAGGCACCGCAGCCGGGACAGGCTGGCGGCCGTTCGCCGCCCTTCCAGGCATCCACGATCCCGCAGTCGCGGGAGCATTTCACCCGGCGGATGTTGCCGTGCAGCTCGACCATCTTCCGGCTTCCCGCCGCCTGGTGCAGGCCGTCCACGTTCTGCGTGATCAAGAGGAATTCTGGAGTGCGCCGCTCCAGCTCGGCCAGGGCGAGATGTCCTGGATTGGGTGAGCAGGTCGCGACCTTGGTCCGCCGCTCGGCATACCAGTCCCAGACCAGTGTTGGATTGCGCTCGAACGCCTCGGGCGTGGCAAGCTCTTGGGGATTGAATCGGGCCCAGAGCCCGGTGAGCGCGTCCCGGAAGGTGGGGATGCTGCTTTCCGCCGAGATGCCGGCGCCGGTGAGCACCGCGACGCGTCGCGCCTTGTCGAGCACGGCGCGGACTTCGTCCGCCTTCAGAGCGGCTCCCATCGCCGGGCGACGGTTCCGTCCGCGCGCGCTTCCCAGAAGCCGAGATCCGTTCCGGTCCGCTGCTTGGTCAGCATGACGATCTGGCCGGTGTGGGTCGAAAAGTGCTCCACGACATGGTAGATCGCGCCCATCACCGTGGTATCGAGTCCCTGGATCTTGCGGGTATCGAGCAGCCGGGTTGGATCGACCGCGGCCAGCGTGTCGTCCACCTCCATCATCGTCGAGCGCAGCCGCCCGGCGAGGTCGGCGCGGGGAATCACGGCGCGCTGGTCGAACTCGGTCTGCCGCTTCCGGCTGTCAGGTGCTCCCCCGACACCGGAGACGATCCACTGCCGGGCGTTGCCCGAGAGGTGCAGCACCAGGTTGCCGATGCTGTTCGAGGCCTCGTTCATCCGCCACCACACGTCCTCGTCGCCCAGCTTGTCGAGACAGACGAGGATCTTGGGCAGATAATCGCCGCGGAGGTAGCGACGTGAGATCAGCAGGAATTCATCGAGGGGGTTGCTCATCAGGAATCTCGAAGGTGCGGAACGAACGATCGAAAAGAAGAATGGCCGCGGCCACAATTGCCAGCACCAGGACAAACATCGGGAACGGGGGCTGAAAGGCGCCGAGCGAAGTATTCACCGCGAGGTGGAACAGGACCGCGATCAGGACGCTGCCTCCGGTACGAAGCACCAGCCAGGCGACGATGACCGTCAGCACGATCGCGCCCGCGACGAACACAGGAAAGTTGAGGGCGTTCTGGGGCATTCCGGGAACCTTGAACGCGGGGTAGTGCCACACACCCCAGATGAGTCCGAGCAGCAGCGACGCGACCGGTGCGCTCCACCGCTTCACCATTCTCGGCAGGGCGAACCCACGCCAACCCAGCTCTTCGCCGAGCGGGCCCGGGTCGAGAACGAGAGCGATGGGGAGCACCTTGATCCAGCCCTGGATCGCGGCGATATGCGGCGCGGACGGTATTCCCATCACCCATTCGCCGAGATGGCCCGCGATCGTGGCGAGCAGCGGGACTCCGACCAGCACGGCGACGTAGTAGATGGGATTGAATCGCCAGCGGATGAGCTTGGAGAGCAGGGTGCGTACTCCGCCCGCGCCGCTTGTAAACGCGGTGACCAGGATCGCCGAGATGGATGGTCCGTAGACCGCGATGAAGAAGAGCGGATTGCCGGGGCCGATCGGACCGATCGTGCGGTCGACCCAGCCCGGTGCCACGATCATCAGCCCCGCGATCGACCAGGTCCACGCGAAGACAATCAGGAAGAATGCGGCGAGCTGGCGATCGAACGGCCTGGATTCGCTCATGACTTGTCCGGGATGAGAGTCACCCGCTGGATCAGTGCGCCTTCCTGCATCGCGTCGACGACTTCCATACCCGACACCACTTCGCCGATGATCGTGTAGTCGTGGTCGAGGCGCCAGTTGTCGATCAGGTTGAAGAAGATCTGTCCGTCGCCGGTGTCGCGTCCGCGGGTGGAGATGCCGACGGTGCCCCGGACGTGATGCTCGAGTCCCAGCTCGTCGCGCGTGAAGGGACCATCGCCCATGAACTCGTTCGCTCCCGGACTGCCACCCTGGACGACGAAGTTCGGGACGACGCGATGCCACGTGAGGCCATCGAACCACCCGCGATTCACCATGTTCACGAACCTCGCGACGTTGGTGGGCGCGTCGAACGGACGGAGCTTCATCCGGATGACGCCGCCGTTCCGCATCGTGATCTCCGCGGTCACCCGGCTCCAGCGATCGAGGTCGCTCCAGGAGGGGACGGGGGCACGGGGCAGCGGCTTCGGTGTGGGCGCAACGCTGGTCGCCGACCACTTCGATGCCAGCCTCGCGGCCGCCTGGGCGACGGTCGAATCGAAATCCGAGGCGGCCTCCCGAAGCTCGGTGGCGAGCGACTGGGACCCGATGTGCTCGATCGACCTGAGGATGGCCATTCTCGGATCGCGACTGGTTTCCCGTTTCTCCGAAGTCAGCCGGGCGAATGCCTTCCACAGGGCCGGCACCGCGCGTGGGTCCGCCGAGCTGTCGAGGGCCGTCGCGGCGGTCTGGATGAGCTGATAATCGCCGGCCCCAAGTGCGGCGATATAGAGCGAGTCCGCCTGGTGCCCGACTTTGCGATGGAGGCCGGCGAGCGCGGCTTCCCTCACGTTGGGCTCCTGGTCGCGGGCGAGCCGGGTGAGGGCCGGAATTTCCCCCAGCGTTTCCGCCGCCCGCGCGGCGTACATCCGCGCCCACCAGACGCCTGATGACACGAATCGCGGCAGCAGCGCCAGGGCGGCTCCCGAGTCCGCGTTCGCGAGAGCGACGATGGCGTGCGCGGGGAGATGCCATGCGTCGGCGGTGAGCCGGCTCCGCGCGAAGTTCACCAGGCGAGGCGCGGCACCGTTTCCGCACGCGCCCAGCAGGTCCACCGCGAGCAGGCGCACGTGAAGGTTCTTGTCGTCGAGTGCTCCCAGGATCGGCTCGCAGGTCTCCTGCTTCACCAGGTGACGTCCGAATGCGCGGACCGCCTCATACCGGACGGCGGGGTCCGCATCCCGCCATGCGACATCGACGAGCCGCTCTCGGCCGGGCAAGTCTTTGGATATGAAGGCAGCCGTGGCAGCGGCGCGCCGAACCTCGCGAGCGCTGTCCTTGAGGCCGCGGTGGAGGACTGTCGAGTCGGCTCGGGCACTCGCGACCAGCGCGGCCATGGCGGGACGACGCACAGTCGGCGGGTAGGACGTCCCGGTGAGAGCAGCGAGCCGTTCCACGGAGGCCGTGCTGGCGGGTTGCGCACCGCGTTGCCGATAGAGCGACCCGAGTCCCTGGGCTGCGCCCTCCAGGACCGCTCGGGAGGCATCCCCCTCAACCCCGGTGGCTGACCGGGTGATGAGAAGCTCCAGGCCGGTCCATTCGACAGGCCCTTCGCGTAGCCTGCCAAGCGCGCGCAGTATGGCGCTGATGACAACCGGATCGCTCTCGACCGTCAGCCGTGTCTCGAGCGCTCGGCGTCCTGGACCTGGATCGGTGTCGTCATGCAACGTGCTCTGCGCGATCGCATTCGCTGCCTCCGCGCGATTCCCCGGCGAGGTCGAGGCCAACGCCGCGCTCAGCGCGGGTAACAGGTCGCCCCGTTGCTGGCGCCCCAGTCCGCGAATGGCCCAACGCGCCACCAGCGTGTCACCTGACCTGGCGGCCTCGATCAGTGGCGCGAGCGCCTCGATGGAGCGCGGACGGCTGTCCTCGACATCCAGCAGGACGCGGATTCTCGTCGTGTCCTGGCTGGCAAGGGAGAGCAGGACAAGTCCCCGGATGATTGGCATGGCCAGATAATGTCGGGGCCGTCCCTCCTTCGCCAGCATCAGTCGTCGTCGTCATCATCCTGACGCGGAGTCTCCGATTCGCCAGTCGCCCCTACCCCCTCGCCCGGTGTGGTGTACGCCGAGGCGGCACCGTGGCGATACACCAGCTCGCCGCCGGAATGCCCAACCATCCAGCCCGCGGGCAGCAAGACTAACGTCGCCCCCGTTGCGGCGAGCCGGGCAAACCTGCCCAGCTGATTCTTTCCCAGGCCCGCCAGCGTCAGCGCCAGCGTGGCGGCCGAGAGCGCGAGAAAAAGGTTGGCGCGCTCCTCATGCGTCTCGAGCGGGGCTTCGCTGACGACCCGCTCGACGCGTTCCTCCTGGCCCTCGCCAGTCTCCACGGCGAGCCAGGCCGAGCCCGCAAGGAGGGCTGCTCCCGCGACGACACCCAACCAGACTGTCCTGATCGGATATCCCCGGCGAGCCAGCAGGAAAGCCCCACCTGCGATGAGTGGCAGCAGCAGGGTGAGGGCGATGGGAAGGTGGACGATCGCGGGATGAAGCGGTTCGGGCAGCACGTTTATTCTCCTTGTCCAGAGGTTCGCCCCCACGATCGCGAACGACCGGGTAAGCCACCATCCGGCAAGCGGACCAGCCCATCCGGCAAATGCCGGATACCTTCCTGCTGACCGATTTCGGAGCCGCGCGTGGACTTCCGCGAGGATGACTCGACCGATCCCAGATGGGTGTTGGCGCTGATCATGGGCCTGGCGGTGACGGGCGGGATCATCGACCTGATCCTGGACCGACCCCAGAGCATCACGTTTCATGTCGTATTCGAGCTCGCCCTGATCGTGTTCGGTGTTTTCTCATCGCTCTACCTGGTCCGGGGCTGGCTCGGCGCTCGCGCGTCACTTGTGGAGGCGCGACGGACTGCCGCGGAACGCCAAGTGGAGCGGGATGCATGGCGCGCACGCGCTGAGCACACGCTCCGTGGACTGGGTGAGGAGGTCTCCCGGCAATTCGACGGCTGGGGGCTGTCGCCCGCCGAGCGGGATACCGCGCTGATGTTGCTCAAGGGTTTCAGTCTCAAGCACATCGCGGCCCTCACCGGACGGAGCGAGCGAACCGTGCGACAGCATGCCGTAGCGGTCTACGAAAAATCGGGTCTCGCCGGCCGTGCCGAGCTGTCGGGATTCTTCCTCGGTGACCTTCTCCTGCCCGCTCCCTCGCCCCGTGCCTGAGCTTCCGGATGTGACGGTATACGTCGAAGCGCTGCGGTCCCGGATCGCGGGGCAGGTGCTTCGGAGCGTGAAGATTGCGAGTCCGTTCATCCTCCGGTCGGTGGATCCGCCGATCTCGGCGGCCGCGGGGCGGACAGTCACCGCAATCGACCGGCTCGGCAAGCGGATCGTCATCGGCCTCGAGGGTGACCTCTGGATCGTGATTCACCTCATGATCGCGGGGCGATTTCGCTGGCTCGCGCCCGACAAGAAGCCTCCCGGCAAGCTCGGCCTGGCGGGATTCATCTTCGATGGCGGCGCGCTCTGGCTCACGGAAGCCGGGACAAAGCGACGGGCTTCGCTGCACCTGGTGGCCGGTCGCGATTCCGTCGTTCAGTTTGCGCGAGGGGGTCTCGAGCCCCTTGAAATGTCCCGGGAGCAGTTCGAGGCGCGGCTCCGGAGCGAGAACCATACGCTCAAGCGCTCGCTCACGGATCCGCGGCTCTTCAGCGGGATCGGGAACTCGTATTCGGACGAGATCCTGCATCGCGCGCGGCTCTCGCCGCTGACGCTGACGTCGCGGCTCGATGCCGAAGGTGCCACGAGATTGTACGATGCGATCCGGGAGGTCCTGATCGAATGGACCGACTGCCTCCGTGCGGAAGCAGGCGAGAAATTTCCCGAGAAGGTGACGGCGTTTCGCGAAGGGATGGCGGTCCATGGTCGTTTCGGGAAGCCATGCCCGGGCTGCGGCACGCCGGTGCAGCGGATCCGCTATGCGGAGAACGAGACCAATTATTGTGCGCGGTGCCAGACGGGTGGACGATTGCTGGCGGATCGCGCGATGTCACGATTGTTGAAGGATGATTGGCCAAGGAACATCGATGAACTCGAATTGTGACAGAATTGTCATCCCGAGCGCAGCGA
>DATEOL010000275.1:0-3709 GCA_035274025.1 Gemmatimonadales bacterium
CCCTTCACCGTGGCCTGTCCGCCGTCGACGCGGACACAGCGGCGACGGCGGACAGCTGGCCGAACAGCACTCCGGGTACGGCGCCCCAGACGGCGAAGAGAGGAAGTGAGAGCTCATCGAACCTGCGATTGCGGCCGGCGACACTGACCACACCCATGCCGATTGCACCGCGGAGTCGCCGCAGCCAGGTGCTCACTCAGGCCTCGGCATCGACCTGGTCCCTGGCTTCGGCCAGGCGGCCGGCTTCTTCGCCCAGTTGACGCGCCGCATCGAGCAACGTCGTGAGTGGTGCCAGGTCGTTCGCTCCCGCGAGAAGCCGGAGCAGGTCGAGCCGGATTCCTTCCAGCGCCGCGACGCTCTCCTTGAGCTGGGACGTCGCCGCAACACGTCGTTCGGCCAGCACTGCACTGTCTGCCCCCCCGCCCGGCGCGAGCGACGCGAGCAGGTCCAGCTGCGCGCGTGCTTCGGCCGCGCGCGCCTCGAGAGCCGTCACGGTTGCGGGAAGCTCGGCGAGGTTATCCCGATAGGTCTCCGGCAACGCCGCGAACAGCTCCGACGCGGCGACACCGAGGGCCGCCTCGGTCGCGCGGAAGACTCCGCCACCGACCGCGCGTGACTGTTCCGGCGCGCCGAGCCGCTTCGCGAACCACCTTCCGACGCGGCTGTTCCAGAGCCGCTCCCGAACCCCGCTCTGCCAAGACTCCCGGATCCCCGGCGGGATGAACTGCACGCTGAGCGCATTGCTGATCGCCCCCAGCAGGAGGGTGCTGCCGAACGGAACCAGGAGCCACCAGATGCTGGTGGAATTCTCGTGAATCGTCCCCCCGAGGAGCAGCACGAAGGTGACCGCGAGCCAGGTCCCCGATGCCACCGTCGCGAGGCGGAGCGCGCGATGCGGAAGCGTGTCCTCGTCCCCGCTCGTGATCGCATCCGTCTCGGCGCGTTCGCGCCGCGCGATGTCGAGCGCCCCACGCAGGTCCGTCAGCGTATGCCCGGCCTGGAACTGGCGCCGCGCTTCCATCAGGTGAAAGCCGACGCTCGGCCATACCGGCAACGAGGCGGCCACGACGAGACCGAAGACGTCCCAGATGCTGCTCCCCGGATTGCCCGACGCCACGCCGTAGATGTTGCCCAGGGTGAGGACGCTGAACAGCGTCGACCAGGCCAGGTACGGGACCGCGAGCGGATTTTGTCCCTTGAGCCAGGCCCGCAAGGTTGGCGGCAGTGCGGGGCGCGTGTCGGGCGGCGGCGCCAGCGCGGCCGCGAGCGCTTCGCCATCCTGGAAGCGATCGTCGGGATCGATCGCCAGGCAGCGGTCGATGGCGACGCCGAGCGACGCCGGCAATCCCGGCGCCACCGACATCACGCTCGGCGGAGGCTCCGTCGCCTGGACGACGAGCAGCGATGGAAGGTCCGGCATGTCGAAGGGCAGTCGCCCCGACACGGTCAGGTAGCCGACCACTCCAAGCGAATAGAGGTCGCTCCGCCGATCG
The DNA here is from genome assembly GCA_035274025.1 of Gemmatimonadales bacterium. Lineage (GTDB taxonomy): Bacteria > Gemmatimonadota > Gemmatimonadetes > Gemmatimonadales > GWC2-71-9 > SZUA-320. The sequence goes on from DATEOL010000275.1 coordinate 1,494, forward strand.
ACGAGACCGGTGGCTTGCTCCGGACTCATGAAGTTCGCCGTCCCCATGATCCTGCCCGGATCCGTTTCCGCCTCCGGGCTGTCGCCGACCTGGGCGATGCCGAAGTCGGTGACGAGCGCGCGGCCGGTTCCCGCTTCCAGCAGGATGTTGTCCGGCTTCACGTCGCGGTGGACGACGCCGCGGCCGTGCGCGTACGCCAGCGCCCACGCGACTTCGCGCAGCACCCGCGCCGCCTCGCCATGGGGCAGGGGGCCGCGGGACCGAAGCCGCTCGCCGAGGGTCTCGCCCTCGACGTAGCTCATCACGAAGAAGACGAACCCGCCGGCTTCACCGACGCGATGGATGGGGACGATGTGCGGGTGCGAGAGACCCGCGGCCGTGCGCGCTTCGCGGAGGAAGCGCTCGCGGGCCTCGTCGGAGCCCAGGTGTGGTGGCAGCACCTTGATCGCCACGTCGCGATCGAGGTGGACATCACGCGCGAGATAGACGACCCCCATTCCCCCGCGGCCCAGCTCCCGCTGGAGGGAATACTCACCGGCGAGCGCCGCCTGGAGCTGGAGGAAGTCCTCGGAGGGTTGCGTCATCGACCGAAAGATGGCCCCCGGCGGGCACGGGAGAGGTATAGCAAGTACTTTGTATTGTAAAGCACATCGGACCGGCAGGCAAGCCCTAATAACGGAGGCTCTGGCTCAGCAGCCCGGTTACCGCGCCGAACCAGGCGAATCCCAGCGTTCCAAGCGCTATCGCAACGGTGAAGAGCCGGACCGGCCAGCTGAGGGTCCGCTGCCAGAGGCGCACCAGGTTCCAGAGCACCACGAGGGACCCAATCGCTCCGATCAATCCGATCACCTGCAGCACCCGCAACAGCGGGTCGAGACTGCTGGTAAAGATCTCCGCGTGACCGGCGCCGAGCTGCTGGAAGAGCACCGCCCACCCGGCAAGAAACAGGAGATCGGTCAGCGCCACGGCGCGAGCCGGGCGAGGCACGGCGAGCGCGGCGCTCGGCCAGGTCAGCACCGCGACGATCAGCAGGGCCACCGAACCGAGCAGGAGAGGGAGGAGGCAGGCGGAAGATCGATACCGGGGAGCCGGCATCAGCACGCTGGTCGGGTCGGTGCTGCGGGCGATCCGGGTGACACGTCCGGCCCTCTCGGTCATCTCCAGCGTCGCCTGTCCTCCCACTTCGCGCCACGCCCACGCCGCGACTTCGCGCCAGAGCCTGGGCTTTCCATCGAGCTGTTTCTCGTTGGAGAGCGCGATGGTGCCGTCACCGTTGTCGGTGACCGTGACCTGGTCCAGTACGCGCAGTACGCGGAAGAAGCTGGCCTTCTGGTCCGACGATTCGTACAGACCCGCCGCAACGCGGGCATGCTCTCGCGCGGTCAATGCGTTTGGTTCATCGACGGTCGTCGTGGGGAAGTAGCGATCGATGAACTGCTCGAACAGCTCCGACCGCACCGCGAACACCCCGCCGCTCGGCCCGATGGTATTGAAGGAGACGAAGATTCCCGCGTGGTCGTCGAGGAAAAGCCGCAGGTTGCTCCGAAAGACCGGGTCACCCCCGTCATGTCCCACGATCCGCCGCCCGTTCCGGTCGTAGCTGAGGAAGGTCGGAGCGAGTTTCCGGTCCGCGAGTCGCGCGATCATGAAATTCGCCATGTCGCTTCCGGTGCTCGACATCGCGCCCGCCGGTGCGGGACCATAGATCGTGAATGGTCGCGGCGGCTCGGCGGGATCCAGGTAACCGCTCGACAGGTCGGCTGCGGCGTTCCCACTCACGGGCTGCGCGAATGTCGAGTGGGTCATGCCGAGCGGCTGGAAGACATAGCGGTGGACGTAGTCCTCGAAGCTCATGCCGGCTGCCCGCTCGACGATGTATCCCGCGAGCGATACCGCGTAGTTGGAGTACGCCGGGGTGGAACCGGCCTGGTACACGCGATGGGGGACGTGTTCCTTCAGGTATCCGCTGAGCGGCTGCGCGCGACGGGGATCGGTGACGACCAGCTGCTTGAGCACGTCCTCGAATCCGGCGCGGTGAGTGAGCAGGTGCCGTAGCGTGATGGGCCCATCGGTGCGAGCGGGAAGCGTGAAGTCGAGGTATCCCGAGGCGTCGCGGTCGAGGTCGAGGCGCCCCGCATCGACCAGCTGCATGACGGCGTCACCGGTGAAGAGCTTTGAAATGGAGCCGACGCGAAAGAGCGTCCGCTCCGGGTCGA
>DATEOL010000276.1:0-6273 GCA_035274025.1 Gemmatimonadales bacterium
GCTCTACTACAGGCTGCTGATCGAGCGGGCGAAGGCGATCGCTCCCGCCTCCGGTCCCCTGGAGATCGTGATCGACAGCCTCGACCTGGATGAAATCACGGGGATGTTCCGCGACCGCGCACTTGATCGCCTCGGTTCGCGGCTGTCCCGGGCCCTCGTGGCGCTGGAGTCGGCCGGGTGCGACAGCATCGCGATCGCCTGCAATTCGATGCACCTGGCCTTCAGCCTTGCCGCGCCGGCGGTGAAAGTTCCGGTGATCAGCATTGTTGACGCTGTGCTCGATGCCACCACGCTGGGCGGGTACCGCTCCGTGGGCCTTCTCGCGACCACCTTCGTCATGCAGAGCCGGCTGTATCGCGACCCGCTGGAGGCCCGGGGCGTCCGCTGCGTTGAGCCGTCCGAGGCGGAGCAGGCGTGGATCATGGCTGCAATCCTTGAAGACCTCCAGCGTGCCACGGTTCCGGCCGCCACCGTCGAGCGGTTCGTGGCCATCGTCGCCGACCTCGCGCGGCACGGTGCCGAAGCGGTGATTCTTGGGTGCACCGACCTTCCTGTGGCGATCAGCGACGCCAACAGTCCCCTGCCGGTTCTGGACACGGCGCGGATACATGTGGACGCGGTGCTCACGGCGGGTCTCCCATCCGGCATTCCTGTGAAGCTCCAGCTGGTCACGCCGTCGTAAAAGGCGCCACCCACGGCGCCCTGTCGGATCCTGCTGCTCTATCGTCGTTGCGGTTCCGGCGGCATGTTGGGAATGCCCCCGGAGCCGGAGCGGGGGCTCCGGGACCGGGGGGTCACCACCAGGAGGCCCCATGTCATACCGGAGTGTGGTTGTGGCCGGCCTCGTCCCGCTCGTCGCGGCGACGCTGGTCGCGCAGTCGCTCCCCAGGTCGCAGCCTGCCATCATCAACATCTATCGCGAGGTCGAGAAGCCGAACCACGCGGTGGCCCATGAGGTCACCGAGGAACGGTGGGCCGACTTCAACCGCAGGTCGGGCTATCCCACCAGCTACTTCGGGCTCGTTGCCGCGAGTGGTGTCCCCGAGGTCTGGTGGATCTCACGCTTCGAGAACATGGAGGGATTCGGCAAGTCGCTCTCTTTCGAGGCACGGCCGGGCTACAACCAGGGACTGGCGCGGATCCAGACCGAGGACGCGGAGCACGTCGTCAGTTTCACCTCGATGCAGGCCCGCGCGATGCGCGAGGCTTCCCACGGCCTCTTTCCTGATCTCTCGAAGCAGCGGGTCTACTCCATCATGACGGTGCGCATCAAGCCGGGGTACGAATCGGCGTTCGGCGAGATCGCCGGGCATTACAAGATGGCCGCCGGAACGAGTGAGGTCGCGGGATGGCGGGTGTACGAGGTGATTGCCGGCGCCCCGAACGGCACCTACCTGATCCTGACCTCGTTCTCCTCGTGGGGAGCGGTCGACGCGAACGATGCGGAATGGGGCAAGGTGATGGGCTCGGCTGGTCCGCACATGGACGCGGCCGGCAAACTGGCGAAGGAGGCGATCGAGAGCACCGAGGTGCGCTACTTCACGATCAATCCCCGGATCAGCATGGTGCCGAAGGAGATCGTCGCGGCCGATGCCTTCTGGGATCCGAAGGCGGCGCCCGCACCGGTCAGGAAGCCGCTGCCGTAGCCTCCGACCACGCCGCGAGCGACTCGGTCCTGCGCAGGGCTTCGGGGTGGCGCCGGAACCAGGAGAGGAGCAGCAGGGTTTCGTCGACGGTGGACGTGGGAAGTGGACCGGCGCCGGGACCGGGTTGGGCCATCTCCTCGGCCACCACTGCGCGGAACGCTTCGCGCTCGATCGGTGTCGCAGGCCAGGGGAACGCCGCCCGCACGACACCGCCGCGCACGAGGTAGGCCCGCTCGTCGCCGTAGTCACCGGTATCGCGGTAGACGAACGTGAGGAGGGCGATCGCCGCGCGGGCGCGATTGAGCGCGGCGAAGAGCCACTCCAGCTGTTCGAAGCGCTCACGCCACCGCACGGCGGACGCGAAGTCGCCCCGATCCGACGCCGTCATCATTTCCGTCACCACGCGATCGATCGGCTGCGCCGTGCGTCCCTCGAGAAACGCCGCCGCGGCCGCAACCTGGCCGGCATACGCCCACTCCGCGACGAAACCGGCGCAGGGACCGGTGCAGAGCCGGAAGTCGTGCCGCATACAACCCGCGCGACGGGGCTCGGCGAACAGGTCACCCTGGTCCGCGAAATAGATCGGCATCTTCTCGGCACAGTCACGAAGGCCGAGCAGGTCGTTGATCACCCGAAGCGCTTCACGAGCCCGTCCCGGCGAGGGAATCGGGCCGTAGCGCCGCACGTCCTGGTCGGTCCGCTGGGAGACGCCGAGATGTGGCGCCGGCCCAGCGGAGATCGTGAGAAAGGCGAGGCGCCGGTTCCGGTTCATCGACACGTTGTACGCGGGTCGGTGTTTCCGGATCATCCGCAGCTCGCCCAGGAGCGCGGCGAACTCGCTGGGCTGGTAGTCCCAATGGATGTCGTGGGCGGCGTGCAGGATGCGCGCGGCCTTGTCGTCGGGATACTGGGCGCGGAAGTAGGTCATCAGTCGGGCGCGAAGCCTCCGCGCCTTGCCCACGTACAGCACTCTTCCCGCCGCATCCACCATGCGATAGACCGCCGGCCGGTTCTCGGCCAGGACCCTCACGCGTCGCTTGAGGCCCGCGAGGTCGGCGATCGGAAGAAGAAGAGTGGACATGTCGGTCCGACGATCAGACGGTCAGACGGTCAGACGGCCTGACAGCGCCAGCAGAAGACCGTGATTCGCCCGTCGATCGCGTGGGTGCCCGCCAGCAGGGTGCCGCAGGTCCGGCACGGCTCCCCTTCGCGTTCGTACACCATCAGCTCGAGCTGGAAATTCCCGGACTCGCCGGTGCCTGTACGATAATCGCGGAAGGTGGTCCCGTTGGAGACGATGGCCGCATTCAGGATCCGCTGGACCTCGCGATGCAGCAGCCCCACCTCTGCATCGGTGAGCCCATTGGCTGGTCGTGAAGGGTCGATTCGCGCGGCAAAGAGCGCTTCGTTGGCGTAGATATTCCCGACGCCGACCACGACGCCCTGGTCCATGAGCGCCTTCTTCACGTACTGCTTCGTGCCCCGGAATGACTTCGCCAGCACGTCAGGCGTGAACTCCGGGGAGAGCGGTTCCGGACCGAGGGCGCCGTCGTACTCCCTCCATCCCCGGTCGTCGAGCAGCAGGAGCGTCCCGAGTCGGCGAACGTCGCGATAGACCAGCTCGCCACCCTTGTCGAGCGGAAGACGAAGGACGGCGTAGGCCCGTTCATCCCGGGAAAGCGGCTTCCGGTGGACCATCAGGGAGCCCGTCATTCCAGGCTGAACGACGAAGCGGGTGCCGCGATCGGTGTGGATGATCGCGTGCTTGGCTCGCCGGGTGACCGCGGTGACCCGGGCTCCGCTCAATCCACGGAGCAGGCCGCGACGGGTGACGCCGCGCAGGACATCGTCGTGGGAGAGACGCGCCGAGGTGAAGCGGCGGCCGATGAGGGAGGGGCGAATGTCGCGGACGATTGTTTCGACTTCAGGAAGTTCTGGCACCGCTGGAAGCTAGCGACTAGCTGCTAACTACAAGCTGCTAGCTGCTAGCTGCTAGCTGGTAGCTACTAGCTACTAGCTACTAGCTGTCGGCTGTTACTCGTTCCGCCTCTCTCCAGCCGATGTCCCTGCGGTACTGCTTTCCTTCGAAGGTGATCGACTGAGCCAACTCCCGGCTCGCGCGCTGCGCATCGGCGAAATTTTCACGCACCGCGGTGACCGCGAGCACTCGACCCCCGTTCGCGCGGAGGACGCCTTCAGAATCTCGGGTCGTAGCTGCGTGAAAGACCAGGTCCTGCCCGCCGGCCCGCCCGCCCGTCTGCCCGCCCAGCGCGATCGCGGCTCCCTTCCTGGCCGAATCGGGATACCCCTCCGCCGCGAGGACCGTCGTCACTGACGCTGACGTCGAAACATGAATCTTCGGGAGCGCCGCGCCGTCGGCCGCCTGCCAGAACAGCTCGGTGAGTCCGCTGTCCACCAGGGGCAGCACCGCCTGGGTCTCCGGATCGCCCAGCCGACAATTGAACTCGATGACGTTGGGGATTCCCTGCGGCGAGATCATGAGACCGGCGTACAGCACGCCGCGGAATGGCGCTCCCCGCCGTTCCAGCTCCGCGAGCGTCGGAAGCAGTACCTCGTGCTCGACCCGTGCGAGGAGCGCCGGCGTCGCGATGGAGACCGGACTGTACGCGCCCATTCCTCCGGTGTTCGGTCCCTGGTCCCCCTCGAGCAACCGCTTGTGATCCTGCGCAGCCGGCAGGAGACGAACATCGCGTCCATTGGTCACCGCGAGCACGGACAGCTCTTCGCCCTCGAGGAAGTCCTCGATGACGACGACGCTGCCCGCGTCACCGAATACCCTGTCGCCAAGCATTGCGCGAACCGCGCTCGCAGCCTCGGCGCGAGTGGCGCACACGATTGCACCCTTCCCCGCCGCGAGCCCTGACGCCTTCACGACCAGGGGCTCGGCGTGTCGGTCCACATGCGCGAGGGCCAGGGCGAGATCGGTGAAGGTCGCGCTCTCCGCGGTCGGCACGCCTGCCGCGTGCATGACGTCCTTCGAGAACGCCTTGGACGCTTCGATGCGTGCGGCCGAAGCCAGGGGACCGAACACTCGCCGCCCGCGCCCGCGAAGGGCATCGGCGAGTCCTGCCGCGAGCGGCGCTTCGGGGCCGACGACGGTCAGGTCGACATCGTGCCGGTCCGTTATGGCGGTCAGGGCGGTCAGGTCGGTTGGATCCCATGGCAGGTTCCGCGCGCTCTCGGCGGTTCCCGGGTTGCCTGGGGTGCAGAACAGCTCGGCGTCGGGCCGGTCGCGCTGGAGTGCCCAGCAGAGGGCGTGCTCGCGGCCGCCGGACCCGACGACGAGGACCTTCATCTAGCGCTGGGCCTTGCGGAACGCCTCCCCGGCACGCTCGGCCGCCTTGCGCGCGGCGTCGGCCACCTTGCTCGCCACATCGCGCACTTCGCCCTGGTAATGATCGCGGGCGTCCTTGAGGTCCTCCTTGAGTGGACGTTCCTTCGCCTCGCTCCGTCGGATGTACTCGCCGCGGAGAATCCGCTCGTACGATCCGCTGGCGACCCACTGCTGCAGCTCGGCGGCGCGCACCGTGTGCATCGGATGGGTGAGCGCGAGGGTGTTGAGGATCTTGTAGACGATGTCGAGTCCCTCGTTGGTCTGCAGGTATTCGTTCGCCTGCGACATGAAGGCATCGAGGTTCATCTCACCCGCGTTGAGCGCGCCGCGAGTGCCGCCCGCCATCTTCATGAAGAGCTGCTGTGTCGCCATGACATCCTGGCTGCCGAGGAGACCCGCGCGGTCGGAAGAGAGCTCCGACTTGCGCGACCATTCGAGAATCGCGAGCCGGATCGGGAGCAGCGCGATGCCCGCGAGAAAGGGCAGGGCGCCGAGGCTCACGTTGAGCAGGATCTCCGCGATGGTGCGATAGAGCGCGTGACCGCTCACCACGTGACCCATCTCATGGGCCAGCAGCACCCGGAGCTCGTCCTCGTTCAGGAGCTCGATCGCGGCGGAGTGGACCACGATGAACGGATTGTCGACGCCGTACGCGCCCGCGTTGAAGACCGGCGTCTGCGACACGTAGAGCTCGGGTACCACCGGCCAGTCGAACGTGGTGCAGACCTCGACATGAAGCGCGTGCGCCTTCGGGAACTGGTTGGTGCCGGCGCGAACCGCGTTGCCCTGGAAGAGGAGCCGGATGCCGCGCTCACCGCCCAGGATGGAGATGATCTTCCGCACGACGTCGTCAAACCCGGGGACCGCACGCAGCGACTGCAGCGCAGCCCGGTCGGCGGGATGCTCCCAGGAGACACCTGCAATCTGGGGAAAGGCAACTTTCAGTCGGGGCGCTGGAACATTGGCCATGGGGATGGGCACTCCATTAGGTAGTCGGGCCCGTACGCGGACATCGGGGCGCTTGTTTCAAATCTAGACGGTAGCGGCGGTTACGATGGGGACGACGGTTACGACGGTTACGACGGTTGGGGCGGTTGAGGCGGTTGAGGCGGTTGAGGCGGTTGCGAACAGACAGGGGATTCTCAACCGGCGAAACCGCCCTAACCGCCCTAACCGCCCTAACCGCCCTAACCGCCCTAACCGCCCTAACCGCCCTAACCGCCCTAACCGCCCTAACCGCCCTAACCGCCCTAACCGCCTTAACCGCCCCAA